>NZ_JBHVEU010000077.1:0-25083 GCF_042802075.1 Kitasatospora sp. NPDC057518 | reverse complement strand
GGTGTCCGGAAGGGAAACCCCCGGGTCAGGACTCCGGGGTGGACCCCTTGCCCCGGGTGAGGACCCGCCGCACCGGCGCGGAGACGGCCTCGACCGCCCGGCCGACCGCGGCGCCGGCTGTCGCCCGGGCCGCCCGCGCCGCGTCGGAGATCCGCCACCACAGCTGCGCCGAGGACGGCGGCAGCAGCAGCGCCCTGGTCCGTCCGGCCCGGCCGGCGGCCGCCCGCAGCCCGCGCCGCACGGTGCGGACGTCGGCGGCCAGCGGTTCGGTGACGGGCTGCCCGGGCGGGGCGTAGAGCACCCGCTCGGTGGCCAGCGCCAGTCGGCCGGTGGCCGCCGCCGAATCCGCGTCCAGGTGGGCCTTCTCGGTGATCCGGTGGGCCGCCGAGCGCGGGGTGCGTGACTCGTCCGGGGGAATTCCGAGGTCCCAGGCGGAGTCGACCAGCTCGTCCCAGGCGGCCAGCACCTGGGCGTCGGTCAGCTCCGCCGCTCCGCTCCCGCCGGGCCCGCGCCGCCCGCCGCCGCCCAGCCGGCGACGGCGCACGGCCGCGCGCCAGACCATCGGGACGAGCAGCAGGGCGATCAGCGCGAGCACCGCGGCCAGGGTGCCGAGCACCTGGCCGGAGAGCAGCCAGGACTCCTCGGCGGTCTTGGCGACGGCCTTGTCCTTGGAACCGCACTCGCCGAGCTGGCGCTGCTTGGCGGTGCAGTCCGAGCCGGAGCTCGGCAGCGGGGCGGCCGAGGCGGTCTGCGGGGCGGCGGTCGCCTGCTGGGTCGGCGCGGTGGTCGGGGCGGTGGACGCCTCGGTGTAGCGGGTCGGGACGCCGCGGCTCGGGGTCGGCTCGAAGCGGAGCCAGCCGTAGCCCGTGAAGTACAGCTCGGGCCAGGCGTGGTACATCCGGCCGGTCACCGAGTAGACGTTGCCGCCCTTGCTGTCGCCGGGGGTGAAGCCGACGGCCACCCGGGCCGGGATCTTCAGCTCCCGGGCCATCGCCGCCATGGTGGAGGCGAAGTGCACGCAGAAGCCCCGCCGGTCGCGCAGGAAGACGGCGATGGCGTTGCTGCCGGTGCCGCCGCTGACGGCGGTGTCGTACGTGAAGCCCGGCCCGGTGAACCAGTTGACCAGCGCCGTCGCCCGGTCGAAGTCGTTCTTCGCGCCGGCGGTGACGGCCTTGGCCTGCTCGGCGACGACCGGCGGCAGGTCGGTCGGGAGGGCGGTGTAGCGCTCCCTGATGTCCGACGGCGCGGTGCCCGCGAGGCGCAGCTCGTTGGCGGTGGGCCGCACGTCCAGGGCGGTGACGTGGTAGCTCAGGCCGCGGATCGCCTTGTCGCTGGTCGGCAGGACGGTACGGGTCAGCGGGTCGAGCTTCCAGGCGCTCCGGTCGGGGAGCTGGACGGAGGCGGCCGGGTAGGGCATCGGCAGCCAGCTCCCCCCCAGCCGCTCGTCGACCTTGAAGTCGCCCTCGAACCGGGCCACCTGGGGATCGCGCAGGCCCTCGGGGGCGGGCAGGGCCGCCGGGAGGTCCTGGACGGTGGTGCTGCCGAGCCGCCAGTTGACGCCGTCGAACTGGTCGAGCGAGCCGGTCCGCAGGTAGACCTGGTCGGCCAGCGGGGTGTCCAGGGTGTAGCTGAGCAGCTCCGCGTCGGTCGGCTTGGAGATCGCGGCCTCCAGGCTGACCAGCGGGTCGAGGCTGGTCGACAGGCTCCCGCCGACGCCCTTGCCGCCCGATCCGCCGGAGCCGGAGTTCAGCAGCCCGAAGCTCCAGTGCGGCAGGACCACCGGCAGCAGCAGCGCCACCGCCAGGGCCAGCACGCCGACCTGCCGGCCGCCCGGGCTGACCCGGCCGGACTCCACCGAGCCGCGCGCGCCGCCGTAGAACACCCGGCCCCAGCGGGAGACCCGGTCCTGGCCCTCGGCGAACAGCAGCAGCAGGTAGCCGGCCGCGGCGACGGCGAACCAGACCCAGCTGCCGTGCTCCCCGGCCAGGCCGTTGCCGACCGAGTACAGCGCCAGCAGCGGCAGCCCGGCCAGCGCCGAGCGCCGGTAGGTCACCGCGACGGTGTCCACCGCGACGGCGATCAGCCCGATCGCCGAGACCAGGATCAGCCGCAGTCCGGCGGTGGGCGGAGCCGGGATGGCGTACTGCTGTATGTCGTCCAGGCCGGCGGTGAAGACCTGGTCCAGGACCCGCAGCGCGGACGGGCCGGGCAGCATCCCGCCCTCGCCGGCGAAGCCGAGCAGCAGCAGGAGGAGCAGGACCAGCAGCTGCCCGAGCGGCACCGTCCAGCGGTACACCGGGGCGCGGCGCAGGCCCGCGCCGGCCGCGGCGACCACGGCGATCACCAGGAGGGCGTGGGTGAGCCAGCTGCGGGTGGTGAGCAGCGGCATCATGCACAGCGCGGCGAGGGCGGTGGCCAGCGCCGAGTACGCGGTCAGTTTGGCCCGGGTGGTCACGCGCCGGCCTCTTCTCGGTAGGGGGCGGTCGTCCGGCTGCCGTCGGCGGCCCGCCACAGGTCCGGTACGGAGTCCCCGGCCCGTACCGGGATCACCGTCCAGCCGGCTTCGCGCAGCTGCTGGACCCGGGCCCGGAAGTCGTCGCCGCCGGTGTCCGGGGCGAGCATCCGCAGGCCGGCCCAGGTGCCGGTGTCCAGCAGGAAGGCGATCGCCCCGCCGGCGCGGCTGCGCAGCCGGCCCAGCCGGGTGGCCTGGGCGTCGTCCAGCTCGCCGAGGACGGCGACCAGCAGGCCCTCGCCGCCGGCGCGCAGCGGGTCCTCGGCACGGGACAGGGTGCCGCCGTCGGACAGGTCGGCGACCGCGAGGGCGTCCAGGACCAGCCCGGAGGTGTCGGCGCCGCTGTGGCTGCCGCCCGCGCCCGGCCCGGGCACCGACAGCCCGGTGTCGGTGAGCAGCCGGGTCTGGTAGCCGCGCTCCAGCAGGTGCACGGCGACCGAGGCGGCGCAGCCGACCGCCCACTCGAAGGAGGAGGCGGGGCCGCTGCCCCGGTGGGCGATCTCCCGGGTGTCCAGCACGACGGTGGCCCGGGCCTGCTGCGGCTGCTCCTCGCGGCGCACCATCAGCTCGCCGTACCGGGCGGTGGAGCGCCAGTGCACCCGGCGCAGGTCGTCGCCGGGCCGGTACTCGCGCAGGATCACGTCGTCGTCGCCGGCCAGCGCCAGGGTGCGGCTGTGGCTCTCGCCCTGGCCGATCCACTCGCCGCTGAGCCGTACCGACGGCAGCGCCTGGACCTGGGGGACGACGGTGAGGACGTCGGAGGCGGTGAAGGCGCGGGTCACCTCGCACATCCCGAACGGGTCGGCCAGCCGCAGCTGGAGCGGCCCGAGCGGGTAGCGGCCGCGCAGGTCGGAGCGGACCCGGTAGGAGACCTCGCGGTGGCCGCGCGGCTCGACCCGGTCCAGCACGAAGCGCGGGCGCGGCCCGAGCACGTACGGGACCTTGTCCTCCAGCAGCAGCACCCCGGTGGGCACCCGGGAGACGTTGTCGACCCGCAGGTGGACCCGGGCCTCCTGGCCGGCGACCGCCCGGCGCGGGCTGAGCCGGCGTCCGCTGGCCACCCGGTAGCGGGTGTTGGCGACGACCACCACGGCGACCAGCGGCAGCGCGGCGAGCAGGACGCCGACGCGCAGCAGGGCGTCCTGGTCGAGCAGGTAGGAGCAGGCCACCGCGGTGACCCCGGCGGCGAGGAAGGACCGCCCCCGGGTGGTGAGACCGCGGAACCCGGCCCGCAGTCCCGATGATTCGGACTGGGCCACCTCAGCCCCTCCGGACGGCCGGGCCGCCCTGCGGGCGCGGCAGCGGCAGCCGGGCGACCAGGTCGGCCACGATCTGCTCGGAGGTGCGGCGGCTGAGCTGGGTCTCGGCGGTCGGCATCAGACGGTGCGCCAGGACCGGGACGGCGAGGCGCTGGATGTCGTCGGGGGTGACGTAGTCGCGCCCGTCCAGCGCGGCGGCGGCGCGGGCGGCCCGGACCAGGTGCAGGGTCGCGCGGGGCGAGGCGCCTAGGCGCAGCTCGGGGCTGGTGCGGGTGGCGCCGACCAGGTCGACGGCGTAGCGGCGGACCGGGTCGGCGATGTGCACGGTGCGGACCAGGTCGATCAGCTTGAGGATGTCGGAGGCGTGCGCGACCGGCTGGAGGTCCTCCAGCGGGCTGGCGCCGGCGTGGGTGTCGAGCATCGCGAGCTCGGCCTCGGGGCTGGGGTAGCCGATCGAGATCCGGGCCATGAAGCGGTCGCGCTGGGCCTCCGGCAGGGGGTACGTGCCCTCCATCTCGACCGGGTTCTGGGTGGCCACGACCATGAACGGCGAGGGCAGTTCGTAGCTGGTGCCGTCGATGGTGACCTGGCGCTCCTCCATGGACTCCAGCAGCGCCGACTGGGTCTTCGGCGAGGCGCGGTTGATCTCGTCGCCGACCACGACCTGGGCGAAGATCGCGCCCGGGCGGAACTCGAAGTCGTGCCGCTGCTGGTCGTAGATGTTGGTGCCGGTGACGTCCGAGGGCAGCAGGTCGGGCGTGAACTGGATGCGGCGCACGGTGCAGTCGAGCGAGCGGGCGAGCGCCTTGGCCAGCATGGTCTTGCCGACGCCGGGCACGTCCTCCAGCAGCAGGTGGCCCTCGGCGAGCAGGACGGTCAGGGCGATCCGGACGGCCTCCGGCTTGCCCTCGATCACGCTCTCGACGTTGCCGCGCACGCGGTCCACGACCGCGGCGAGTTCGGGGAGCCCGGTCTGCCGGAACCCGCCCGCCCGCTGCGGTTCGCCCCCCGCGGGACTGCCGAGTCCGGCCTGATCCTTGTAGCTCGTCACCCGTATACGCTCCCTGGCACCCTGTGCCCGCCCCGTCCCGAGGCCGGACCCCACCCCATGCTTGACGCGGCCGTCCCGGGGGCGGTTCCGAACGAGGAGCCGGCGGCCGGGAAGGCGGCCTGCGGCCTGGCCGCCCCAGGTGGTTCGGGGTCCGACCGGCAGGCGCATTCTCCCCTGCGGGATGGCCAGAAGTCACCATTCGGAGGTGCCCGAATGCCCGGACACCGTCGGCCGGGCAGGGTCGGGGCGGGTCGCTCAGTCGATCTCGCGGAGCAGGCCGGTGTGGACGTCGAAGACGAAGCCGCGGACGTCGTCGGTGTGCGGCAGGAAGGGAGAGGTGCGGACGCGCTGCATGGACTGGCGGACGTCGCCGTCCAGGTCGACGAAGGCCTCCACCGCCCACTGCGGGCGCTGGCCGACCTCCAGCTCCAGCTCGCGGCGGAAGTCCTCGGTCAGCCCGAGCAGGCCGCAGCCGGTGTGGTGGATCAGCGCGATCGAGCGGGTGCCGAGGGCGCGCTGGCTGATGGTCAGGGACCGGATGGTGTCGTCGGTGACGACGCCGCCGGCGTTGCGGATGACGTGGGCGTCGCCGAGTTCGAGGCCGAGCGCGGCGAACAGGTCGAGTCGGGCGTCCATACAGGCGACCACGGCGATCTTCTGCACCGGGCGGGCGTCCATGCCGCCGTCCCGGAAGGTCACCGCGTAGGCGCGGTTGGCCGTGACGAAGCGGTCGATGACGGTGGGTCTGGCAGGGGCGGCAGCGGCGTTCGGCGAGGGCCGGTCGGGTGTCACTGTCATGGGGGCGACGTTAGTGCGGATCGGGCCCGCGCGGTGGGGCCGGGAGCTACAGAACGGCGGGCCGTGATCGGGTGCATCGCCACAACGGGAGCTGCTCCCGGAGCGGCCGCCGCCGACCCCGCACGCGGGGCGGCCAGGGGGCGCGCGCCCGCCGCCGAAGGCCCCCGATCCGGACCGCCGCCGGTCCGCCCCGAGGGCCGCGACCTGCGGTGATCCGTACCGCCGCCCGGGTGGTGCGCCGGAGCGGGCCATTGACTGGCAGGGGCCGCGCGATAGAGTTTGCGGCGCAGTGGAGCACACCCGCCGGGGCCCGTCAACGGGGCTTCCCCGGCCGGTGCGGCCCGGTCGAAGCGGCCCGTGGCCTCCTCCCGCTCCGTGCCCACCTGGCGCACCTTCCCCGGCGCCGGGCGGTCACGACCTTCCCCTCGAGCGGGCGGGGACCACGGGCCGCTTCGTCGTGCCGGGGCACGGTGGGCGAGAATGGTCGCAGCTCCCGGACGTCGGGCTGCTCCGCACCGAGGAAGGGCGCCACCGCGCATGACCACCAACGAACCGGGCCCCAAGCACGTTCCGGTGATGCTCCAGCGGTGCATGGACGCGCTCGCACCGGCGATCTCGCGCCCCGGGGCCGTCGTGGTGGACGCCACCCTCGGCCTCGGCGGGCACAGCGAGGCGCTGCTGACCCAGTTCCCTGAGGTGCGGCTGGTCGCGGTGGACCGCGACCCGGCGGCGCTGAAGCTGTCCGGCGAGCGGCTGGCCCCCTTCGGCGACCGGGCGACCCTGGTGCACGCCGTCTACGACGAGATCCCCGAGGTGCTGGAGCGCCTGGACATCGACCGGGTCGACGGCGTCCTGTTCGACCTCGGCGTCTCCTCGATGCAGCTGGACGAGGCGGACCGCGGCTTCGCGTACGCGCAGGACGCGCCGCTGGACATGCGGATGGACCAGACCCGGGGGATCAGCGCGGCGGAGGTGCTGAACACCTACGGCCACGGCGACCTGGCCCGCATCCTCAAGGTGTACGGCGAGGAGCGGTTCGCCGGGAAGATCGCCTCGGCGATCCTGCGGGAGCGGGAGAAGGAACCGTTCACCAACAGCGCGCGTCTGGTCGAGTTGGTGCGGAACGCCATTCCGGCGGCGACCCGTCGGACCGGCGGGAACCCGGCCAAGCGGACGTTCCAGGCGCTGCGGATCGAGGTCAACGGCGAGCTGGAGGTCCTGGACCGGGCGATCCCGGGGGCGCTGGACGTCCTCGCGATCGGCGGCCGGATCGTGGTGATGTCCTACCAGTCGCTGGAGGACCGGCTCGTCAAGCAGTACCTGGCCGCCGGTGCGACCAACACCGCTCCGCCGGGGCTGCCGTTCATCCCGGAGGAGCACCAGCCCTGGCTCAAACTGATCACTCGCGGTGCCGAGCTGGCCACCGAGGAGGAGATCGAGGAGAACCGGCGCGCCGCGCCCGTACGGCTGCGGGTGGCGGAGAGGATCAGGGACCGAAGCAAGCGGGGCTGACGAACCGGCCCGGCGGGGTCCGAAGGGCGGAGGAAAGCGGTGGGGCCGGTGGCCGGTGAGGTCCGGGCGGGGCGGGGAGGACTCCCCGGGCAGGGCAGGGCGCGGATCACGGTCCGGCCGGGCAGGCGTCCGGTACGGAGGCGCACACCGTTCGCGGTGCTCGTCGTGGTGCTGCTGGCGGCCGGGCTGCTCGGCCTGCTCGCGCTGAACACCGCACTCAACGAGGGCTCCTTCGAGCTGTCCCGACTGCAGAAGCAGACCACCGTGGCGACCGACGAACAGCAGAGCCTCCAGCACGAGATCGACCAGAGCTCGGCCCCGGACGCGCTGGCCAGGCGCGCCGCCGAGCTGGGCATGGTCCCGGCCGGCGGGATGGCCTTCCTGGACATCCCGAACGGCGGCAAGGTGGTCGGCACCCCCGGCCCGGCGCAGGACAGCCCGCCGGTCAAGCGGTCCACGGCCGAGCCGTGGCCGACCAGGACCCCCTCCGGTGCCGCCCAGCCGAGCGCGGCCCTGCCCGCCGCCGGGCCGTCACCGGCCGCGCCGCAGCCGGGCGGTGCCCCCTCGCCGGCCGCGCCGCCCGCACCGGCCCCGGCGACGTCCGCCGGCGATTCGGTGATCCAGCTCAACCCGGTCTCGCCCGCCGCGGCCGCGAAGCCGAACGGAGGCGCGGGCCGATGAGCCAGTGGACCGTCAGAAGGGGTGACGGGCGCGAGGCGCCCGGCGAGCGCGGCGAGGTGGCCGCATGAGCACTCCACGTCAGCCGGGCGGGAGCGGCGGTTCCGGCAGCGGCAACGGCCGCCGTCCGGTGCCCCGGGGCACCGCGCCGCGCGCGCAGTCCGCCGCCGGCCGCGGTCAGCCCACCAAGGCCCAGCCCGCCAAGGGGCAGCCGGCCAGGAGCCAGCCCGCCAAGGCCCAGCCCTCCCGCAGCCAGCCGGCGAAGGGCCAGCCCGCGCGCAGCCAGTCGGCCAAGGCCCAGCCCGCCAAGTCGGCCTCCGCCGGCCGGACCCCGCGGGCGCCGCAGCAGCGCCGCCCCGAGGGGCGCCCGCCGGCCCGCAGCCAGGCGGCGGTGCGCCCGAAGAGCCGTCCGCCGCTGCGCCCCAAGGCGCTCAAGCTGGCCGAGCCGAAGCGCCGGCTGCGGGTGATCTCCGTGGTGCTGTCGCTGGTGTTCTCCGTCTTCGCGGGCCGCCTGGTGCAGCTCCAGCTGGTGGACGCCGACGCGCTGGCCGCCGACGCCAACACCAACCGCTACATGAACATCCCGATCACCGCCGAACGCGGCTCGATAACGTCCTCCGACGGGGTCGCGCTGGCGGCCACCGTGGACGCGTACGACATCACCGCCGACCCGGCGATGTTCACCCCGGAGGCGACCGGCATCCCGGACGCGCCGGAGCAGGCGGCCGCGCTGCTGTCGCCGATCCTCGGCGTGCCCAAGGAGAAGATCGCCACCGACCTGCACACCCCCAAGACCCGCTACAAGCGGCTCGCGGCCCAGCAGACCCCGGCCGCCAAGAAGCAGATCAGCGACCTCAAGTCGGGCCTGGAGAAGCAGGCCGGCTCGCGGGCCTGCCAGGCCCAGAAGAAGCTGCTCGGCAAGCCCGCCGACCAGGGCGGGCGCACCCGGGTGGACAACGAGTGCGCCAACCCGCTGGCCGGGGTGTTCAACCGGGAGACCCAGAAGCGGATCTACCCGGCGGACGGCCTGGCCGCCAACCTGGTCGGCTTCGTCAACGCCGAGGGCGAGGGCGCCGGCGGCCTGGAGCAGCAGTACCAGAAGCTGCTGGCCGGCAAGGACGGCCACAGCAGCTACGCCCAGTCGGGCGGGCGGCTGGTGCCCACCGCCGGGGGCTCGATGGAGCCGGCCGTACCGGGCGACGACGTGAAGCTGACCATCAACCGGGACATCCAGTGGGCCGCCCAGCGGGCGATCACCGACCAGGTGGCCAACTCCGGCGCGGAGAAGGGCTACGTGGTGGTCCAGGACGTGAAGACCGGCCAGGTCCTCGCGATGGCCACCGCGCCCGGCTTCAACCCGAACGACCTGAGCCTGGCCAAGCAGTCCCAGATGGGCAACCCGGCCCTGGTCGACGCGTACGAACCGGGCAGCACCGCCAAGCTGATGAGCCTGGCCGCAGTGCTGGACTCCGGCACGGCCAACTGGGACACCAAGGTGACCGTGCCCAACCGGCTGGTCCGGGCCGGGCAGCAGTTCAAGGACGACGTCGAGCACGGCGACTGGCACCTGACCCTGGCCGGGGTGCTCGCCAAGTCCTCCAACATCGGCACCATCGAGGCGGTCGAGACCCTCGGCGGCGGCGACCAGCTGAAGACCAACCAGGTGCTGGACGGCTACATGCGCAAGTTCGGGGTGGCCCAGCCGACCGGTCTGGGCTTCCCCGGGGAGACCTCCGGGATGCTCAAGAAGCCGGAGGACCTGGTCGCCTCGGAGAAGTACAACATCTCCTTCGGCCAGGGCCCGCTGCAGATGAACGCGCTCCAGGCCACCTCGGTCTACTCGACCATCGCCAACGGCGGGGTGCGGGTCGCGCCCAGCATCGTCCAGGGCGTCACCGACCCGAACGGCAAGTACGCCCCGAGCGCGCCGGGGGAGCAGACCCGGGTGGTCAGCCCGGAGACGGCCAAGACCCTCACCTCGATGCTGGAGTCGGTCGTCGACGACGAGCAGGGCACCGGCGGCAAGGCCGCCATCCCCGGCTACCGGGTCGCGGGCAAGACCGGCACCGCCGACCGGGGCGCCGCCGACGGCAAGGGCTACGACGGCTACACCGCCTCCTTCATCGGCTTCGCCCCCGCCGACGCCCCCCGCTACACCGTCTCCTGCACCCTCCAGGGCCCGGTCAACGGCCACTTCGGCGGCCAGCTGTGCGGCCCGGTGTTCAAGCAGGTGATGGAGTTCACCCTGAAGACCATGCAGGTCCCGCCGAGCGGCAGCCCGGCGCCGAACCTGGCCGTCGAGTGGAAGCCGTGAGCGCACGATGAGCAACGGACCGGCCGGGCCGGAGCACGGCGCGGCGGAGGGCCGGTTTGGCCCTGGACACCCTTCGGCGGATAGCCTTCCCGCCGTGCCGAAACCCGATCAAACCACCGTGAGTCCGCCCCGTCCGACCGGGACCACCGCCCTGCCGCTCGCCGAGCTGGCCGCCGAACTGGGCCTGCCGCCCGTCGAGGGCGGCGCCGTCACCGGCGTCACCCACGACTCCCGCGCGGTCCGTCCGGGCGACGTGTACGTGGCCTTCCCGGGCGCCAACCACCACGGCGCGGCGTTCGCCGGCAAGGCCGCGGAGTCCGGCGCGGTGGCGGTGCTCACCGACCCGGCCGGCGCCGAGCAGGCGGCCGCCACCGGCCTGCCGCTGCTGGTCGTCGACCGGCCGCGGGCCGTCATGGGCGAGCTGGCCGCGATCGTCTACGGCCGCCCCTCCCGGCGGCTGCTGATGATCGGGCTGACCGGCACCAACGGCAAGACCACCACCTCCTACCTGGTCGAGGGCGGCCTGCGCGGCGCCGGGCGCAGCCCGGGCGTGATCGGCACCGTCGAGATGCGGGTCGGCGAGGAGCGGATCAAGAGCGAGCGCACCACCCCCGAGGCCACCGACCTGCACGCGATCCTCGGCGTGATGGCCGAGCGCGGCGCCGACGCGGTGACCATGGAGGTCTCCAGCCACGCCCTGGTCTTCGGCCGCACCGACGGGGTCGCGTACGACGTCGCGCTGTTCAACAACCTGACCCCCGAGCACCTCGACTTCCACCCGGACATGGAGGACTACTTCCAGGCGAAGGCCCGGCTCTTCCAGCCCGGCAAGTCCCGCCACGGCGTGGTCAACCTGGACGACGAGTACGGCCGCCGGCTCGCCGCCGAGGCCAAGATCCCGGTGACCACCTTCTCCGCGACCGGCGCCGCGGCGGCCGACTGGCGGGCCGTGGACGTCCGGCTCGGGCCGGTCGGCTCCACCTTCAAGGTGCTGGGCCCGGACGGCGCCGAGGCCGAGGCCTCCGTCCCGCTGCCCGGCCCGTTCAACGTCGCCAACGCGCTCGCCGCGATCACCCTGCTGGTCGCCGCCGGCCTGCCGCTGGAGCGGGCCGTGGCCGGCGTCGCCGCCGTCCCCGGCGTGCCCGGCCGGCTGGAGCGGGTGGACGCCGGACAGCCGTTCGTCGCCGTCGTCGACTACGCGCACAAGCCGGACGCCCTGCAGGCCGTCCTCGCCTCGCTGCGCGAGGTCACCGAGGGCCGGCTGCACGTCGTGGTCGGCTGCGGCGGCGACCGCGACCCGCACAAGCGCGGCCCGATGGGCGCCATCGCCGCCCGTCTCGCCGACACCGCCCTGCTGACCAGTGACAACCCGCGCAGCGAGGACCCGCTGGCGATCCTCGCCACCATGCTGACCGGCGCCGCCGCGGTGCCCGAGGCCGAGCGCGGCGACGTCCTGGTCGTCCCCGACCGGGCCGAGGCGATCGGCCTCGCCGTCGCGCGCGCCCGGGCGGGGGACACCGTGCTGGTGGCCGGCAAGGGCCACGAGCTCGGCCAGTACGTACGAGACGAGATCCGCCCCTTCGACGACCGGGAGGTGCTGCGCGAATCCATCGCGCGGACCACGGCCGCACGGGGCGACCGAGGAGTAGAGCAGCAGTGATCGCACTGACCCTCGCCGAGGTGGCCGCCGCCGTCGGAGGCACGCTGGACGGCGCCGACCCGGACGCCCTGGTCACCGGCCCGGTCGAGGTCGACTCGCGGAAGGTGGCCCCCGGCGGCCTGTTCGCGGCCTTCGTCGGCGAGCACGTGGACGGCCACGACTACGCGGCCAAGGCGGTCGGGGACGGCGCCGTCGCGGTGCTGGCCTCCCGCCCGGTCGGCGTGCCCGCCGTCCTGGTCGACAGTGTGGTGGAGGCGCTCGGCCGGCTGGCCCGCGCCGTGGTCGCCCGCGCCGGGGGCACCGCCGTGGTCGCGCTGACCGGCTCGGCCGGCAAGACCAGCACCAAGGACCTGATCGCCCAGCTGCTCCAGCGCCGCGGCGAGACCGTCTACCCGCCCGGCTCGCTCAACAACGAGATCGGCCACCCGATGACCGCGCTGCGGGTCGAGGCCGGCACCCGGCACCTGGTCATGGAGATGGGCGCCCGGCACAAGGGCGACATCGAGTACCTCACCTCGATCACCCCGCCCCGGATCGGCGTGGTGCTCAACGTCGGCACCGCCCACGTCGGCGAGTTCGGCTCCCAGGAGGCGATCGCCGAGGCCAAGGGCGAACTGGTGGAGTCGCTGCCGGCCGACGGCGCCGCGATCCTCAACGCGGACGACCGGCTGGTGCGCGCGATGGCCTCCCGTACCAGGGCGAAGGTGGTCCTGTTCGGGGAATCGCCGGACGCCCACGTCCGGGCCACCGACGTTCGCCTGGACGCCACCGGGCGGCCATCGTTCACGCTCACCACCCCGGCCGGTTCCGCGCCCGTGCAGCTGCGCCTGTACGGTGAGCACCACGTCTCGAACGCCCTCGCCGCCGCAGCGGTGGCGGTGGAGCTCGGGATGTCCGTCGACGACACCGCGGCAGCCCTGGGCGAAGCGGGTGCGCTGTCCCGCTGGCGCATGGAGGTCGTCGACCGGGCCGACGGTGTCACCGTCGTGAACGACGCCTACAACGCGAACCCCGACTCGATGCGGGCCGCGCTGCGGGCGCTCGTCTCGATGGGTGGCCGGGGCCCGGAGCGCCGCCGCACCTGGGCGGTGCTCGGCGAGATGCGGGAGCTCGGCGAGGACAGCCTGGCCGAGCACGACGCCATCGGGCGGCTCGCCGTCCGGCTGGACGTCACCAAGCTGGTGGCGGTCGGCGGACGCGAGGCGGCCTGCATGGAACTCGGCGCGAGGAACGAAGGTTCGTGGGGTGAGGAGTCGGTGCTGGTGTCCGACGCGGACGCGGCGGTCGAGCTGCTGCGCAGTCAGCTGCGGCCGGGGGACGTGGTCCTGGTGAAGGCTTCCCGTTCGGTGGGGCTGGAGAAGGTGGCCGAGGCCCTCCTGACGGACGGTGTGGCCGCCTGATGAAGCAGATCCTTTTCTCCGGGATGATCGGTCTCATCCTGTCGCTGCTCGGCACCCCCGCCCTGATCAAGGTGCTCGCGAAGCACGGCTACGGCCAGTACATCCGGGACGACGGCCCCAAGGCGCACCACAGCAAGAAGGGCACGCCCACCATGGGCGGCATCGCCTTCATCCTGGCGACCCTGATCGCGTACTTCGCCACGAAGGCGATAACGGGCGAGAGCCCGACCGCCTCCGGGCTGTTGGTGCTCTTCCTGACCGCGGGCCTCGGCCTGGTCGGCTTCCTGGACGACTACATCAAGGTGGTCAAGCGCCGCTCGCTGGGCCTGCGGGCCAAGGCGAAGCTGGCCGGCCAGTCGATCGTCGGCCTCGGGTTCGCCATCCTGGCGATGCAGTTCCCGGACGACCGCGGGCTCAACCCGGCGTCCCAGAGCCTGTCCTTCGTCCGGGACTTCAAGTGGGCGATCGGCCCCGTCCTGTTCGTCATCTTCGCGTACTTCATGATCGCCGCGATGTCGAACGGCGTGAACCTGACGGACGGTCTGGACGGCCTGGCCACCGGCGCCTCGGTGATGGTCTTCGGCGCCTACACCTTCATCGGCATCTGGGAGCACACCCAGAGCTGCGCCTACGCGATCACCGCGACCGCCAACTGCTACGACATCCGGGACCCGCTGGACCTCGCCGTCGTGGCCTCCGCCCTGATGGGCTCCTGCTTCGGCTTCCTGTGGTGGAACACCTCGCCCGCCAAGATCTTCATGGGTGACACCGGCTCGCTCGCCCTCGGCGGCGCCCTGGCCGGTCTGGCGATCTGCTCCCGCACCGAACTGCTGCTCGCCCTGCTCGGCGGCCTCTACGTGATCATCACCCTCTCGGTGATCATCCAGGTCGGCTCCTTCCGGATGACCGGCAAGCGCGTCTTCAAGATGGCGCCGTTGCAGCACCACTTCGAACTCAAGGGCTGGACCGAGGTCCTGATCGTCGTCCGGTTCTGGATCATCCAGGGCCTGTGCGTCGCCGTCGGCCTCGGCCTGTTCTACGCGGGATGGGTGACCGGATGACCGACCCCGACCTGACCACCCCGGCCCCGGCCAACCCGGCCAACCCGGACTTCGCCGGCCTGCCGGTCGCCGTCGCCGGGCTCGGCGTCTCGGGCATCAGCGCCGCGCGCGTCCTGCACGGCCTCGGCGCCCGGGTCACCGTGGTGGACGGCGGCAGCGGCCCCGGCCTGGCCGCCCGGGCCGCCGAGCTGGAGGCGCTCGGCGTCACCGTGCGGCTCGGCGACGGCGCGAGCCTGCCCGAGGGCACCGAACTGATCGTCACCTCGCCCGGCTGGGCGCCGGACAGCCCGCTGTTCGCCGCCGCCGAGGCGGCCGGGGTGCCGGTCTGGGGCGACGTCGAGCTGGCCTGGCGGCTGCGCAGGCCGCTGCCCGGCACCGGCGAGCCCGCCCCCTGGCTGGCCGTCACCGGCACCAACGGCAAGACCACCACCGTCCAGATGCTCGCCTCGATCCTCACCGCCGCCGGCAAGCGCACCGCCGCGGTCGGCAACGTCGGGGTCTCGGTCCTGGACGCGGTGCTCGCCGAGGAGCCGTACGACGTGCTCGCCGTCGAGCTCTCCAGCTACCAGCTGCACTGGGCGCCCTCGCTGCGCCCGCACTCGGCCGCGGTGCTCAACCTGGCGCCCGACCACCTCGACTGGCACGGCTCGATGGAGGCGTACGCCGCCGACAAGGGCCGGATCTACGAGGGCAACACGGTCGCCTGCGTGTACAACCTGGCCGACCCGGCCACCGAGGCGCTGGTCCGCGAGGCCGACGTCGAGGAGGGCTGCCGGGCGATCGGCTTCGGCCTCGGCGCCCCCGGCCCGTCGAACCTCGGCGTGGTGGACGGGCTGCTGGTGGACCGCGCCTTCGTCGAGGACCGGGCCAAGAACGCGGCCGAGCTGGGCGCGGTGTCGGACGTGAACCCGCCGGCCCCGCACAACATCGCCAACGCGCTCGCCGCGGCGGCGCTGGCCCGGGCGTACGGCGTCGAGCCGAAGGCCGTCCGGGAGGGCCTGCGGGCCTTCCGCCCGGACGCCCACCGGATCGCCGAGGTCGGCGTGGTCCGCGAGGTCACGTACATCGACGACTCCAAGGCCACCAACACCCACGCGGCGGCCGCCTCGCTGGCCGCCTACCGGCCGATCGTCTGGATCGCCGGGGGCCTGGCCAAGGGCGCGACCTTCGACGACCTGGTGCAGGGCGCGGCCGAGCGGCTGCGCGCCGTGGTGCTGATCGGCCAGGACCGGGCGGTGATCCGGGAGGCGCTGGAGCGACACGCTCCGGATGTGCCGGTGATCGAGGCGGCCGAGGGCCAGACTGGCGCGGTGGCGATGGCCGAGGTCGTTCGAACGGCCGCGTCGCTCGCCCGATCGGGTGACACGGTGCTGCTGGCGCCGGCCTGCGCCTCGATGGACATGTTCACCAACTACGGCGAGCGCGGCGACCTCTTCGCGGCGTCCGTCCGGGAGCTGGCGGGCGAGTAGTCAGGCGGGTGGACGGGCCGGCGCGGGCGCGTCGGACGGAGAGAGTGAGCGGGGAGCGGTGGCGGGGCAGGGCAGAGCGGATTCCGGCGTTGTGAAGCGGGACGCCGCCGAGCCGATGAGGGTGATCTCCGCCACCACGACCAAGTACAAGTCGGCCGGTCCGCTGGCCCGCCTCCAGGCCTTCCGGGCCCGGTGGCGGTACTGGCTGGACCGGCCGCTCACCCCGTACCTGCTGGTGCTCGGCAGCACCCTGCTGCTGGTCGTGCTCGGCCTGATGATGGTCTTCTCGGCCTCGCAGATCCTCGCCCTGAACCAGCACCACACGGCGCAGTACTACTTCCTCAAGCAGCTGATCGCGGCCATCCTCGGCCTGGTCCTGCTGATCGGCTTCGCCTCCGTCCCGGTGGCGGTGCTGCGGGTGATCACCTACCCGGTGATGATCGCGGTGATCGGCGCCCTCACCCTGGTCGCCATCCCCGGCATCGGGGTGCGGATCAACGGCAACCAGAACTGGCTGGATTTCGGCTTCTTCCAGTTCCAGCCCTCGGAGTTCGCCAAGCTCGCGCTGGTGCTCTGGGGCGCCGACCTGCTCGCCCGCAAGCAGAAGGCCGGCACCCTCAACTCGTGGAAGCACCTGCTGGTGCCGCTGGTGCCGGGGGCCCTGCTGCTGCTCGCGCTGATCATGTTCGGCGGCGACATGGGCACCTCGATGATCCTGGTGGCGATGCTGTTCGCGCTGCTCTGGATGGTCGGCGCGCCGCTGCGGCTGTTCGTGGCCACCGTCGGGGTGGCGGTGGTGGTCTGCACCGCGCTGGTGGTCACCGTCCCGCACCGGGCCGAGCGGCTGGGCTGCATCGGCGTCACCAAGCTCGACCCGGAGGGCGCCTGCTTCCAGGCCCTGCACGGCGTCTTCGCGTTCGCCAACGGCGGCGGCTTCGGTACCGGCCTCGGCGCCGGCGTGGAGAAATGGGGCCAGCTGCCCGAGGCGCACACCGACTTCATCTTCGCCGCGACCGGCGAGGAACTCGGTCTGGTGGGGACGCTGTCGGTGCTCGGTCTCTTCGCGGCACTAGGCTACGCGGGTATCCGTGTGGCCATCGGTACGAAGGACCCCTTCGTCAGGTACGCCGCGGGAGCCGCCACCACCTGGATCATGGCGCAGGCCATGATCAACCTGGGGTCGGCGCTGGGACTGCTGCCCATCGCGGGCGTCCCGCTCCCGCTGTTCTCCTACGGCGGTTCCGCCATGCTGTCGGCCATGTCCGCGATCGGTGTGCTGCTGTGCCTGGCGCGCAGCACCTCGGGCGCGAAGGCGGCCCTGGCCGCCCGGAGCAAGAACTCCCGGATCAGGAGACAACTGGCCCGGGTGCTGCCACGACGACGAACCACAGCGCGCCCGGCCCCGGGGCCGGCACGCAGGGAGCGGTGAATTTCGGTGCATGTCGTACTCGCCGGCGGGGGGACCGCCGGTCACATCGAGCCGGCCATGGCCCTCGCGGATGCCCTCCGCAGGCACGACCCGTCCGTCGGGATCACCGCCCTGGGCACCGAGCGCGGACTGGAGACCCGGCTGGTACCCGAGCGCGGCTACCAGCTCGAGCTCATCCCGGCCGTCCCGCTGCCCCGCAAGCCCACCCCGGAGCTGATCACCGTCCCCGGCCGGCTGCGCGGCACCGTCCGGGCCGCCCAGGAGATCATCGAGCGGGTCAACGCGGACGCCGTGGTCGGCTTCGGCGGCTACGTCGCGATGCCCGCCTACCTGGCCGCCAAGCGGGCCGGGGTGCCGATCGTGGTGCACGAGGCGAACGCCCGCCCGGGCCTGGCCAACAAGATCGGCGCCCGCTACAGCGACTTCGTGGCGGTCTCCACGCCGGACAGCAAGCTGCGCGACTCCCGGTACATCGGCATCCCGCTGCGCCGGACCATCGCCACCCTGGACCGCGGCGCGGCCCGTCCGGAGGCCCGCCAGTACTTCGGCCTCGACCAGCGGCTGCCCACCCTGCTGGTCTCCGGCGGCTCCCAGGGCGCCCGCCGGCTCAACGAGACGATCACCGCGATCGCCCCGCGGCTCCAGCAGTACGGCGTGCAGATCCTGCACGCGGTCGGCCCGAAGAACGAGCTGCCGCAGGTGGCGGACGTCCCCGGGATGCCGCCGTACCGCCCGGTGCCGTACCTGGACCGGATGGACCTCGCCTACGCGGCCGCCGACATGATGCTCTGCCGGGCCGGTGCCATGACGGTGGCCGAGCTGGCGGCCGTCGGCCTGCCCGCCGCCTTCGTCCCGCTGCCGATCGGCAACGGCGAGCAGCGGCTGAACGCCCAGCCGATGGTCAAGGCCGGCGGCGGTCTGCTGGTGGACGACGCCGAGCTGACCCCGGACTGGGTGCTGCAGAACGTGCTGCCGGTGCTCACCGACCCGCAGCGGCTGTGGGACATGAGCCGTTCGGCCGCCGAGTTCGGCCGCCGGGACGCCGACGACCTGCTGGTCGGCATGGTCTACGAGGCCATCCAGGCCCACCGCGGCGGCCGCCGCCGTGGCTGACGGCCGGCTCGCCGACCCGCTGGAGGAGGAGCTGGAGGTGGAGGAGTCCGCTCCCCGCCTCCGGCTCTCCCGGCGGGGCATCGTGGTGCTGGGCGCGCTCGGCGCCGCGGTGCTCGGCGTGCTGGCCTGGCTGGTGTTCTTCTCCTCGGTCCTGGACGTGCGCACCGTCGCCGTCCAGGGCGCGGGCGACGACAAGCTGACGCCGGACCAGGTCCGCGAGGCGGTCGGCGGGCTCGGTGACGGGCCGCTGGCGCGGGTGGACCTGGACGGCGTCCGGCACCGGGTGGAGGGGATCCCCCGGGTGGCCAGGGCCGAGGTGTGGCGGGGCTGGCCGCACACCCTGCGGGTGAAGGTCGTCCAGCGCACGGCGGTGGCCGCGGTCAAGGGGGACGACGGCCGGTTCACCCAGGTCGACGCCGGGGGCGTGAGCTTCGCCACCGAACCGGCCCCGCCCGAGGGCGTCCCGGTGGTCGAGCTGCGACTCAGTCAGCAGGCGAACGACGTCGACGGGGTGATCTCCCGTCCGCAGCTGGTGCAGGGCGCGGTGGCGGTGGCCGCCGGGCTGCCGCCGGAGGTCGCCAAGCGGGTCGGCTCGGTGCTGGTGCACTCGTACGACGACATCCAGTTGCAGCTCAGCGGGGGTGTGACGGTGCGTTGGGGGAGTCCGGAGCAGATCGACCGCAAGGCCCGGGTCCTGGTCGCGCTCCTGAACCAGAAGGGCACGAACTTCGACGTGACGGCGCCGGAGGCGCCGGCGGTGTCGGGATGATCCGGTAGGTTCTCTGCCTGAGGGAGGGGTTGACGCCTTGAAGTGTCGGCCCGACTCTTGGTGGTCACCCCCGGTTTCCTAAGCCGGCCGATGATCACATAGGCTCAAAAGAAAAAGGGAAGCTCGGCGTGTTCGTTGAAACGCGTGCCTGGAGCCACCTAGTGTCCTGTGTCACCAGACTGTGTTTCCTGGTGATGTGACGGAGACACAGAACTAACCCTAAAGGTCAAGTTTAGGGTTGGGGTCGGCGGTCGGCATTTCGGACATTCAGTCAGAAACCAGGCTCCCTACCCATCGACATCCGTCGGTACGGCCCCGCCCCGGGTCGGGCCGACCCGGAAATTCGAGGCGAGAGGCCTTCGACGTGGCAGCACCGCAGAACTACCTCGCAGTCATCAAGGTCGTCGGAATCGGCGGCGGTGGTGTCAACGCCATCAACCGGATGATCGAGGTCGGTCTCAAGGGCGTCGAGTTCATCGCGATCAACACCGATGCGCAGGCCCTCCTGATGAGCGACGCCGACGTCAAGCTCGATGTGGGCCGTGAACTCACCCGGGGCCTCGGCGCCGGCGCCAATCCCGAGGTCGGCCGCAAGGCCGCCGAGGACCACCGCGAGGAGATCGAGGAGGTCCTCAAGGGGGCCGACATGGTCTTCGTGACCGCCGGCGAGGGCGGTGGCACGGGCACGGGCGGCGCGCCCGTCGTCGCCAACATCGCGCGCTCGCTGGGCGCCCTGACGATCGGCGTGGTCACCCGCCCCTTCACCTTCGAGGGCCGCCGCCGGGCCAACCAGGCCGAGGACGGCATCGCCTCCCTGCGCGAAGAGGTCGACACCCTCATCGTGATTCCCAACGACCGGCTGCTGTCCATCTCGGACCGCCAGGTCAGCGTCCTCGACGCGTTCCGCTCGGCCGACCAGGTCCTGCTCTCCGGTGTCCAGGGCATCACCGACCTGATCACCACCCCGGGTCTGATCAACCTCGACTTCGCCGACGTCAAGTCCGTCATGTCGGACGCCGGTTCGGCGCTCATGGGCATCGGCTCGGCCCGCGGTGAGGACCGCGCCAAGGCCGCCGCCGTGATGGCGATCTCCTCGCCGCTGCTGGAGGCCTCGATCGACGGCGCCCGCGGCGTGCTGCTGTCCATCTCGGGCGGCTCCGACCTCGGCCTGTTCGAGATCAACGAGTCGGCCCAGCTGGTCAGCGAGGCGGCGCACCCCGAGGCGAACATCATCTTCGGCGCCGTCATCGACGACGCGCTCGGCGACGAGGTCCGGGTCACCGTCATCGCGGCCGGCTTCGACGGCGGGCAGCCGCCGGCGATCGTCCGCGACCCGGTCGTCAAGTCCACCACCCCGGAGCGCCCGGCCACCCCGCCGGCCGCCCCGGAGCGCCCGGCCGGCCGCCCGTACGGGACGATCGGCTCGGTGACGTCCCGTTCGGAGGGCGAGTCCTCGACCACCACGTCGAGCCGGAGCGCCGAGACCTCGACCACCACGACCGCCTCCGCCCCGGTTCCGCCGCAGGTGCAGCCGGCCCGGCAGCCGTTCGTGGAGAGCCCGGCCGAGGAGCTCGACGTCCCGGATTTCCTTAAGTGATCGATCACGCGATCCGCGCGGGTGCTCACTTCGCCTTCACCTCACGGTGGGGCGGGGTGAGCACTTCGCCGTACGGGGAGCTCAACCTCGGCGGCGCGGTGGGGGACGACCCGGAGGCCGTGCGGGAGAACCGGGCGCTGGCCGCCCGGCGGCTGGGGCTCGACCCGGCCGACGTGGTGTGGATGAACCAGGTGCACGGCGCCGAGGTCGCGGTGGTGACCGAGCGCCAGCCGCTCGGGCAGGCCCCGACGGTGGACGCGGTGGTCTCCGACCGGCCGCTCGCGCTGGCGGTGCTGACCGCCGACTGCACCCCGGTGCTGCTGGCCGATCCGGTGGCGGGCGTGGTGGGCGCGGCCCACGCGGGCCGGCCCGGGCTGGCGGCCGGGGTGGTGCCCGCGGCCGTCCGGGCGATGGTCGAACTGGGCGCGGAGCCCTCGCGGATCACCGCCGCCACCGGGCCCGCGGTCTGCGGCCGCTGCTACGAGGTGCCGGCCGAACTGCGCGCCGAGGTCGCCGCGGTGGTGCCGGAGGCCTTCGCCGAGACGTCCTGGGGGACTCCGGCCCTGGACGTGCCGGAGGGAGTCGCGGCCCAGCTGGCCGCGGCGGGGGTCAAGGAGCTGGTGAGGTCACCGGTCTGCACCCTCGAATCCGCCGATCACTACTCCTATCGCCGCGAGCAGCGCACCGGCCGGCTCGCGAGCTACATCTGGTTGGGCTCTGATCACTGATGACGAACGACATCTACGGACCGTTCCCGGGGAGCGCCGCGTTCGTGGCGGCGCTGACGGAGGGCCAGCGGGCCCGGTACGAGGAACTCGGCACCAACCTCGACGTGGTCGAGCGCCGGATCGCGGACGCGTGCGCGGCCGCCGGGCGCGCCCGGAGCGAGGTCACCCTGGTCGTCGTCACCAAGACCTACCCCGCCGAGGACACCGCGCTGCTGGCCGGACTCGGTGTGACGGACGTCGCGGAGAACCGTGACCAGGACGCCGCTCCCAAGGCGGAGCAGTGCAGAAACCTTCCTCTTGACTGGCACTTCGTCGGCCAGCTGCAGACCAACAAGGTCCGCTCGGTCGTCCGGTACGCGAACCACGTGCACTCGGTGGACCGGCTCCGGCTGGTCCAGTCGCTCTCCGCGGCGGTGCTCAAGTCGGAGCGCCCGGAGCTGGGTTGCCTGGTGCAGGTGGCGCTGGACAAGGCGTACGGGGAGGGTGAGCACCGGGCGGGGGTCGCGCCGGAGGACGTCGCGCAACTGGCCGACGCGATCGCCGACACGCCCGGGCTGCGGCTGGACGGTGTGATGACCGTCGCTCCGCTGGCGGGCCCGCTGGCCGGGGATCCGGCCCGCGCCTTCGATCGGCTGACGGAAATCGCAACCGCCGTACGGGCGGACCATCCGGCTGCCACCATGGTCTCCGCAGGGATGAGCGGCGACCTTGAGCAGGCGATTGCCGCCGGAGCGACACATGTGCGCGTCGGAACGGCGGTACTCGGAGTGAGGTCACCCCTCAGGTAACGTCACCGGGTAAGTAGATCAGACAGCAGGACAAAATAGGACAGAATCTAGCAGCTCTTCGGAGCGCTAGCGAACCGTGGATCGCAGCTCCGCGGCCCCCACTCCACGAAACTGACCGGCCGTCGGGCTGACGCGCCGTCGTGGAGGGGCCGCGGAATCCGCAGGCAGGGCCGTCATGTGCCCGGGTTGCCGGGACGGAGCCGGTCCTGACGGAGCGAGCGGAGCGAGCGACCATCAGAAGGTGCGCGCATCGCGAAGCCCGCCACCGAGCGTCAGCGAGGTGGCTATGAGCGGAGGAGACAGGAGCATGGCCGGCGCAATGCGCAAGATGGCGGTCTACCTCGGCCTCGTGGAGGACGAGACGTACGACGGCCAGGGGTACGACCCCGACGACGACTACGACGCGGACCCCGAGCCGATCCGGACGGGCCAGCGGACCGAGGACATCCCCCGGCCGGCCCCGGCTCCGGTGGCCGCCGCGCCCGCTCCGGTCTCCTCGATCGCCCCGCAGCCGGTGCCCGCGGCGGTGCCGATCCGACAGGAGACTCCGAGGATGGCCCCCGTGTCGTCCATCACACCCGAACGTCGCCACAACCTGGAGAAGAGCGCACCGGTGATCATGCCCAAGGTCGTGAACGAACGAGAGCCCTACCGCATCACCACGCTGCACCCCCGGACCTACAACGAGGCCCGTACCATCGGGGAACAGTTCCGCGGCGGCACCCCCGTGATCATGAATCTGACGGAGATGGACGACACCGACGCGAAGCGCCTCGTAGACTTCGCCGCTGGACTCGTCTTCGGTCTGCACGGCAGTATCGAGCGCGTGACACAGAAGGTGTTCCTGCTGTCGCCTGCTAACGTCGATGTCACGGCGGAGGACAAGGCTCGGATCGCCGAGGGTGGGTTCTTCAACCAGAGCTGACCCGGCCACGACTTTACGTGTGGATCTGATCAACAGTGGTTTAGCGACAGGTGACGAGCGGCAGGCCCGAGGGATCGGGACCGGGGAGAGGGAAACGCGATGGACATCGTGTGGGCGGTGCTCTACTACGCCCTGACCGTCTTCCTGGTGTTCCTGCTCGTACGACTGGTCATGGACTGGGTCTTCCAGTTCGCGCGTTCGTGGCGGCCCGGCAAGGCCATGGTCCTGGTCCTGGAGGCCACGTACACTGTCACGGATCCGCCGCTCAAGCTTCTTCGGCGGCTCATTCCGCCGTTGCGTTTCGGGGGCGTGGCGCTCGACCTGTCCTTCTTCGTACTGATGATCATTGTGTATGTCCTGATCTCGCTTGTGCACCCCTAGTCGTAGGTGAGCGATGCGACAGGATGCCGGTGTGCCGACGATCACGTTGAGGTGAAGAGATGCCATTGACCCCCGAGGACGTTCGGAACAAGCAGTTCACGACCGTCCGCCTGCGTGAAGGCTATGACGAGGACGAGGTCGATGCCTTCCTCGACGAGGTCGAGGCGGAGCTGACCCGCCTCCTCCGGGAGAACGAGGACCTGCGCGCCAAGCTGGCCGCGGCGACTCGTGCCGCCGCGCAGAACCAGGCCAACCTGCGCAAGGAGCCGCAGCAGGACGCGCCCCGACAGGGCGGCGCTCCGGTGCCGGCGGCCATATCCGGTCCGCCGGTCCCCGGCCAGCAGGGTCCGGGCGGCCCGCAGCAGATGGGCCCCGGTGGTCCGCAGCAGATGGGTCCGGGTGGTCCGCAGCAGATGGGCCCCGGCGGCCCGCAGCAGCAGATGGGCAACCAGCCCCTCGGCCTGCCCGCCGGATCCGCCCCGCAGCTTCCCGCTGCCGGCGGCCCGCAGCAGCAGCAGATGAACCAGACCATGGGCGGCCAGCAGCAGCTGGTCCAGCCGATGGGCGGTCAGATGCTCCAGCCCATGGGCGGTCCCGGTGGCCCGCAGCAGATGGGCAACCCGATGGGCCAGGGCATGGGCCAGCAGCAGATGCAGCCGATGGGCGGCCCCATGGGCGGCCCGCAGCAGCAGCAGATGCAGCCGATGGGCGCCCCGATGCAGCAGCAGGGCCCCGGTGGCGACAGCGCGGCCCGCGTGCTGGCGCTCGCTCAGCAGACCGCCGACCAGGCGATCTCCGAGGCCCGCTCCGAGGCCAACAAGATCGTCGGCGAGGCGCGCAGCCGGGCCGAGGGCCTGGAGCGCGACGCCCGTGCGAAGGCCGACGCGCTGGAGCGGGACGCGCAGGAGAAGCACCGCGTCGCGATGGGCTCGCTGGAGTCGGCGCGGGCCACGCTGGAGCGCAAGGTCGAGGACCTGCGGGCGTTCGAGCGTGAGTACCGCACCCGTCTGAAGTCGTACCTGGAGACCCAGCTGCGTCAGCTGGAGTCGCAGGCCGACGACTCGCTTGCCCCGCCGCGGATCCCCGCCACCGCGTCGCTGCCGCCGGCGGCCTCGTCGATGGCTCCGGCCGGTGCCGGCGCGATGAGCGGCGGTGCGCCGAGCTTCGGTGGCGGCCAGCCGTCCTTCGGGGGCAACTCGCCGTCCTTCGGCGGGAACAGCTCCTTCGGTGGCAACTCCTCGGCGCCGAGCTTCGGCGGCCAGTCGACCGGTGGCAACAGCGGTGCTCCGCAGATGCAGCCGGCCGGGATGACCCAGCCGATGGCGGCCGTCCGTCCGCAGCCGCCGCAGCCGATGCAGCAGGCTCCGGCGCCGATGCGGGGCTTCCTGATCGACGAGGACGGCGACAACTGAGGTTGTAGCAGCGCCTTCCGAGAGCGCCCCCTTTCCGACCCACGGGTCGGGGAGGGGGCGCTCTTCTGCGTGGGGGGCGTGCGGGGAGGGGAAGCGCTGCGGCCGGGGGCGTGGGGAACCGGGCGGGGGCACGCGGGAGCCGGGGTGGCTGCGGGGCGTGGGCGGGTACGGCGAAGCCGCCGTCACCCCGGGGTGACGGCGGCTTCGTTGTCGGGCGGTCAGGCCCG
>NZ_JBHVEU010000076.1:0-25106 GCF_042802075.1 Kitasatospora sp. NPDC057518 | reverse complement strand
CCGCGTATGGGGGGTGGGGTGCGTCTATGGGTTTGCCGGAGTGGGCGGCGATTCCTTGGGGTGGGGGGGGTTGGGGGGGGGGGGGGGGGGGGTGGGTGGCCCCGCACCGCCCTCGACAGGTGGTCCTCGGTGTGCCCGACCCCCGGGAACCGGCTCCTCGGTGTCGGCCCCGGAGGCCGGCGCCGGGCCCAGGACCGAAACCGGGGCCAGGGCCAACTCCGGGTCCAACTCCGACTCCAACTCCGGTTCCGGCTCCGAGACCAGCCCCGGAACCAGTCCCGGAACCGAGCAGGACGGACGGCCCGGCTACTGCGGCCAGGCGGCGTCGATGTCGGCGGCGGTCTTCTGGATCGACTGACCCTCGGCGAACCAGGCGGTCAGTGACTTCCACTCCTGCCCGGCGCCCACGGCGGCCGGCATCAGGTCGGAGCCGTCGAAGCGGAAGGTGGCCGACGGGTCCGTCAGCGCCTCGGCTGACAGCTTGTCGATCGGGTCGGTGTAGAGGCTCTTGTCCACGCCCTGGTTGGCCGAGACCCAGCCGCTCGCGGTCTTCACCCGGCTGCTCGCCCAGTCCGAGCTGGACAGGTAGTTCTGCACCGCCTGCACCTCGGGCCGCCCGGAGAAGGCCGCCAGGAACTCGCCGCCGCCCTCGACCGGGTTGGCGACCGACGGGTTCACCGCGGGCAGGTGGAAGGCGAAGACGTCCCGGTCCGGGCCGACCTTGGTGCCCTTGGGCCACTGCGCCTCGTAGAAGGAGGCCTGCTGGAGCATCAGGCACTTGCCGCTCAGGATCGGCGTGCCCGCGTCCTGGAAGGTGGTGGTGGCGATCGACTTCACGTCACCGAAGCCCGCGTTGACCCAGGCCGGGTTCTGCATCCAGTCGGCGACCGTCTTCATCGCGGTGGTGATCTTCTGGTCGGAGAACTTTACCTGGTGGCCGACCCACTGGTCGTACACCTCGCCGCCGTACGAGCCGAGCACCACCTCCTCCAGCCAGTCGGTGGCCGGCCAGCCGGTGGCCGTCCCGGAGGCGATGCCGCCGCACCACGGCTTGGCGCCGCCGGCCTTGGCGATCCGGTCGCTGAGCGCCATCAGGTCGGTCCAGGTCTTGGGCACGTCGTAGCCGGCCGCCGTGAAGGCCTTCGGCGAGTACCAGACCAGGGACTTCATGTTGGCGCTCATCGGGGCCGCGTAGTAGGTGCCGTTGACCGAGCCGTACGTCTTCCAGATCGGGCTCCACTTGTCCTGGTTGGCAACGGTCTGGGCGGGCGGCTTCACCACCTTGCCGCTCTTCACCATCTGCGCCAGCAGGCCCGGTTGCGGGATGATCGCGAAGTCCGGGGCGTTGCCGCCGGAGACCCGGACCGGCAGCTGGGACTCGAAGTCGTTCGAGCCCTCGTAGCTGATCCTGATCCCGGTGCACTTGCTGAACTCGGCCCAGGACTTCTCCAGGTTGTCCGACTCCGGGCTCAGGATCGAGGCGAACATCGTCACGGTGGTGCCCGAGTGTCCGGCGTACGGCTGGTACCTGGCGCAGTCGCCGGACAGCGAGGCGGCCGATCCGCCTCCGCCGCCACCCGAACCGCCGGAGCTGTTGGAGCAGGCCGCGGTCAGCGCCAGTGCCGCCACCAGGACGGGCACGGCGGCCAGACGGCGGCGGGAACTCGATTGCGGCGCGGTCGGGTTGAGGATCAATGCGGTTCTCCTCGCCAGGGCATGCTGCCGACGGTGGGCTGAACGACATTGCGCTGTACCGGAGATGGGCCTACACGGGGATCGCGGACAGGTTCACGGGAACGGAATCGCGGAACGGATTCGCGGAGCGGGATCACGAGCGGGATCACGAGCGGACGGCGGCCGGACTGATCGAAGACGTTAACGCAGCCGCCGCCCCCCGCCAAGGTCCCCGTTCGACCTTCACAAGCCGGTGTCCCGACCGTGACCCGCGACCGGAAGCCGAAGGCCCCGACCGGACGTTCAGCCGGACGTCCAACCGCACATCCGCCGCAAATCCAGCCGGGGCCTTGCGATATGACCGAACGTCAGAAGAGCCGGACCGGCAGCTCCAGCAGGCTGTTGACCACCAGCGAGGGGCTCGGCCGCAGGTCCGCGTCCGGCACCGCGAGCGACAGCCCCGGGAAGCGCTCGAACAGCGCGGGCAGCGCGACCCCCGCCTCCAGCCGGGCCAGCGGGGAGCCCGGGCAGACGTGCGGGCCGTGGCCGAAGGACAGGTGGCGGGACGGGTCCCGGGTGATGTCGAAGACCTCGGCGGTCACCCCGTGCTGGAGCGGGTCGCGGCCGATCGCGTTGTACGAGACCAGCACCGGTTCGCCGGCCGGGATCACCACCTCGCCGACCGGTACGGGCTCGGCGGCGAACCGGAACAGGAAGTTGCTGGTCGGCGGCGTCCAGCGGAGCGACTCCTCCACCACCGCGTCCCAGGACACCTGTCCCGAACGCACCAGTTCCAGCTGGTCCGGGTGGGCCAGCAGGGCCCGCACCGCGTTGCCGATCAGGTTCACCGTCGTCTCGTGGCCGGCCGCGATGATCACCCGCAGGGTGGCCGCCGCCTCCGCGTCGCTCAGCGCCCCGCCCTCCGTGTCGGCCGCCAGCAGCACGCTCGCCAGGTCCTCGCCGGGAGCCGAACGGCGCTGCGCCACCAGGCCGTTGACGAAGGCGTTCAGCCCGGCGACGGTCGCCTGGATGCCCTCCGGGTTCGGCTTGATGCCGAAGAACCGCTCGTACAGGTCGCGCAGCAGGCCGTGGTCCGACTCCGGTACGCCCAGCAGCGAGCAGATCACCGTCATCGGCAGCGGGAAGGCGAAGGCCGTCTTGAGGTCCACCAGCGGCTCGCCCGCCGCCAGGGCGTCCAGCAGCGCATGGGTGATCTCCTCGACGCGCGGACGCATCAGCTCCACCCGGCGCGGGGTGAAGGCCTGCGCGACCAGTGCCCGAAGCCGGCGGTGCTCGGCCCCGTCGGTGGTCACCATGCTCGGGCCGGGCACCGCCAGGCCGATCAGCGGCCAGGTCTTCGGGACCTCGCCGCGCTGGTAGGCCGCCCAGTGCGCGGCGTCCTTCACGAGCCGGGCGTCCGTGAGCAGGTCACGTGCGGCGGCGTGCCGCGTCACCGCCCAGGCGGCGACCCCGCCGGGCAGCTCGACCGGCACCACCGGGCCGGCGGCCCGCAGCAGGGCGCCCTCGGCCGCGTTGTCGCGGGCCAGCGGGTCGAGGGCGATTCGGGCCGGAGCAGCGGTCATCGACGTCTCTCTTTCGAAGCTCTGGAGAAGCTCTCTCGAAGCCTTTCGAAGCCTTTCGAAGCCGTTCGAAAACAGCCGAAGCCTTCGGAGGTTTCGAGGGCGTTCGAGGGGTTTCGCGGCTCTTTCGAACGGCGGGTGCGGGTGGATCAGGCCGGGTGGCCGGGGGTGAACGAGACCGGCAGCGCCACCAGCCCGCGCACCCAGGCCGACGGCCGCCACACCAGCGCGTGCTCGGCCACCGCCAGCCGCAGGTCCGGCAGCCGGTCGAGCAGCACCTCGATCGCGGTGGTGGCGATCACCTCGGCCGCCTCCTGTGCCGGGAACGGGCAGCCGTGCTCGCCGTACGAGTAGCTCAGGTGCGCCCGGTTGCCCTCCGCCGGGCGGCCGTCCGGCTGCCGGACGGCCGGGTCGGCGTTGGCCCCGGCGATGCCGAGCAGGACCATGTCCCCCTCGCCGATCCGCTGGCCGCCCACCTGGGTGTCGCGGACCGCCCAGCGTCCGGCGAAGATCTGGGTCGGGGTGTCCTCCCAGAGCGCCTCGTTCAGCGCCTGGCTGATGCTGCGCCGGCCGCCGGCCAGCGAGGCCGCGAACCGCTCGTCGGTGAGCATCAGCCGCAGCGTGTTGGAGATCCAGTACGAGCTCGGCTGGTGGCCGGCGATCAGCAGCACCCGCAGGTCGCGCATCACCTCGTCGTGGGTCAGCCCGGCCGGGTGCGCCAGCATCCGCGAGGCGATGTCGGCGCCCGGGTACTCGGCCTTCTCCTCGACCAGCGCGAGCATCAGCTCCAGCAGCCGTTGGGCGCCGGCCGGCGCGTCCGGGCCGCCGTCCAGCATGGCCAGCAGCGCCGCGATCAACTGCGGCGCCTGCTCCTCGTCCAGGCCGAGCACCCGGCACAGCACCAGCAGCGGCATCCGGTGCGCGTACTCGGCGACCAGGTCGGCCTCGCCGCGCCCGGCGAACTCGTCGATCAGGCCGTCGGCGATCTCCTCCGCGTGCTTGCGCAGCTCGTACGGGTCGATCCCGGCCAGCGCGTCGGTGACCGCGCGCGAACGCCGGACGTGCTCCTCGCCCTCGGCGTAAAGGATCGAGGGGACGGGCGCCATCATCGGCTTCAGCGGCCAGTCGGCGGGCAGCGTCGCCCAGGCGTGCCAGCGGCTGGAGTCGCGGCCGAACAGCTGCGGCCGACCGGCCACCTGCTGGAGCTCGCGGTAGCCGATGACCAGCCAGGCGGGCACGCCGCCGGCCAGCTCGACCGGGGCGACCGGGCCGTGCGCGGCGCGCAGCTCGCGGTAGAGCTGGGACGGGTCGGTCTGGAAGCGCGGCCCGTACAGCGGCGTGGCGCCGGCGTGCGCCGGGCAGCCCGGGGGCGGGGTGGCGGCGGGCTCGGTCACGGGGTGCTCTCCTCGTAGATCGCGGTGCGGGGCCCGGCCGGGGCTGGCCGCGCGGCGGGGGCCGTCTCGTCCTCCCCGGCGGCAGCGGCCGGGACGCCTCCGTCGGCACCGGCCAGGGCGGCCTCGTCGGCCCCGGCCAAGGCGGCCAGGTGGTGGACCAGGGCGATCAGCACCCGCTTGCCGGACTCGCGGTCGCGCGCGTCGCAGTCCACCAGCGGCACCTCGGCCGGCAGGTCCAGCGCCTCGCGGACCTGCTCCAGGGTGTGGCCCGGCTCGCCGAAGTTGTTGCGGGCCACGATGAACGGCGTGCCGTGGTGCTCCAGCCGGTCGATGGCGTACCAGGAGTCCTCCAGGCGCCGGGTGTCCACCAGGACGACCGCGCCCAGGGCGCCGCTGAACAGGCGGTCCCAGAGGAACCAGAAACGTTCCTGCCCGGGCGCGCCGAACAGGTACAGCACCTGCCGCTCGGAAAGGGTGATCCGGCCGAAGTCGAAGGCGACCGTGGTGGAGCGCTTGCCCCAGGCGCCGGCCGGGTCGATGCCCTCGCCCGCCTTGGTCATCACCTCTTCGGTGTTCAGCGGGCGGATCTCGCTGACCGAGCCGACCAGGGTGGTCTTGCCCACGCCGAAGCCGCCGACCACGACGATCTTCAGCGCGTTGTCGGCCGTCGCCCGCAGCGGGGTGCGCGCACCGGCGGGCCGGACGTCAGCAGCGGCCCGGACATCGGCAACGGGCCGGGCCTCCACGGCGGTCCGGACGCCGCCGGCGGCCGAGACGTCAGAGCTGTTGAAGGCCATGCAGCACCTGCTTCAGCGTGTCGAGGTCGGGCAGCCGGGCCTTGTTCGGCGCGAACCGGGGGTGGCGGGCGGTGACCGCCCCGGACTCCAGCAGGTCGCCGAGCAGGATCTTCACCACCGAGACGGGCAGCGCCAGTTCCGCCGCCACCTCCACCACGGCGGTCGGGGCCTCGCACATCCGCAGGATCCGGGCGTGCTCCGACTGCATCCCGGGCGCCGGCTGCCGCTCGGCGACGATCAGGGTCACCAGGTCGAAGGCGTTCTCCGGGGAACGGCTGCGGCCCCGGGTGATGGTGTAGAGGCGGTCCGGGTCGTCGTCGCGCCCCGGAAGCACCGGCCCCGGACTCATGCGCCCACCTCGCTCCGCGCGGCGGGGGCGTCGACCCCCGCGACCCCCGCGACCCCTTCGACCGTCCGCTCGCTCCGCGCGCTCATATGACCGCGCTCTCTTGCGCGGCCTCGCCTTCCGCCGCCCGGGCGGGCGCGCTGAGGTGGACCCCGATCTGCTCGATCAGGCCGTGCATGTTGTGGCCGACCACGCCGACGTCCGCGTCGTCGTCCGTGACCACCGCCAGGTGCGCGCCCTCGCCGGCCGCCACGATGCACAGGATGCCGCCGTGGAACTCGGTCATCGACTGCCGCACGCCGCCGCTGCCGTCGCCGAACTCGATCGAGGCGCCGTGCGCCAGGCTCTGCAGACCGGAGGCGATGGCGGCCAGCTGGTCGGCCTGGTCGGTGCTCAGTCCGGCGGTGTGGCAGAGCTTGAGGCCGTCGGCGGAGAGCACCAGGGCGTGCCGGGTGCCGGGGGTCGCCGCCAGCAGGTTCTCCAACAGCCAGTCGAGGTCACGGTCGGTGGCACTGCTCATCAGGTGTCCTTCTCGGTGACGGGGGAAGCGTCGGGCGTGGTGTCGGGGGCTGTGGTCGGCACCCCGGAAGGGTCGGTGGCCGGCGGCCCGGCAGAGTCGATGGTCGGAGCCCCGGCAGGGTCCGTGACCGGCGTCCCGGCGGGGCCCTCGGTCGGAGCCCCGGCGGCAGGCCGCCCGGCCGCCACCGGACGGGCGGCGGCCCGGCGAAACGCACCGAACCGGCCGGCCGCACCCGCCGCGTCGGTGCCGGCGGGCTTCGCCGCCCGGTCCGTCGCGGGGGCGGCGGTGGCCAGCGTCTGTCCGCGGCGGCGCTGCGGCAGGCCGCTGTCGGTCGTCCGGACGGGCGCGGCCGGCAGCGCGGGCGCGGTGGCGGTCCGCGTCCCGGCCGCGGCCTGCGCCCCGACGCGGGTCCGCTGCGCGGAGGGCGCCGGAGGCAGGGAGGCCGGGGCGGGGCGCGCCGAGGTGAGCGCGGGGCGCGCGGTCTCCGCGGGCGACGCCTGTACCGGTACGGACACCTGGACGGGCGCCGGGGCCGCGGCCGGCGCCGGGTGGGTGACCAGCTGATGCGGGATCAGCATCACCACGCCGGTGCCGCCGCGCGCCGAGGGCCGGAAGGAGATCTGCAGCCCGTGCTTGCGTGCCAACACGCCGACCACCGCCAGCCCCAGGCGGGTACCCGCGGAGAGCGTGGTGAGGTCCAGCGGTTCGGCGGAGACGGCCCGTTCGGCCCGGCGCAGCCAACTGTCGCTCAGGCCCAGGCCGCTGTCCTCGACGGTGACCGCCAGCCCGGCGGGCACCTCCTCGACGTAGACGTGCACCTCAGCCGGCGGGGCGGAGAAGTTGGTGGCGTTGTCCAGCAGTTCGGCCAGCGCGTGCATCACGCCCTCGGCCGCGTACCCGGCGACCGCGGCGGTGCTGGCGTTGTGCAGCCGCACCCGCTGGTAGGCGCCGATCCGGCCGAGCGCACCGCGCAGCACCGACTCCACCGCGATCGGCTTGGCCCAACGGCGGCCCGAGCGGGCGCCGGTGAGCACCGCGATGCTGTCGGCCATCCGGCCCGCCTGGGCGGTCGAGTGGTCCAGGCTCAGCAGGTCGCCGAGGACCTCCTCGTCGTGCCGGTGCTGCATCTCGCGCAGCTCGGCGTGCATGCTCGTGGCCAGCGCCTGGACCCGCCCGGCGGCGGTCGCGCACACCGCGAGCGCGGCGGCCCGCAGCCGCTCGCCGCGGCCGATCTCCTCGCCGACGGCACGCAGCAGCGGGTACTGGGGGTGCTTGCGGTGGACGGCCAGCGCACTGTCCACCGCCGCGCCGGCCCGCAGCTTCGCCACCACCTCGGGCAGCACGCCCTCGGTGATCCGGGCCAGCTCGGCGCGCTCGGCCTCGACCCGGGTCCGCTCCGCCTCCGCCCCGGCCCGCTCGGCGTCGAGTTCGGCCCGCAGCCGGGCCAGCTCGGCGTGCGCGGTGGTGACGTCGGCCTCGGCCCGGGCCTGCCCGGCGCGGGCGGCGTCCCGCTCGGCGAGCGCGGCGGCGGCGCGGTCGGCGGCGGCCGTCTCGGCCTGCCGGGCCGTGCCCGCGGCGACCAGCGCCGCCCGGGTCTCCTCGTGCTGCGCGGCCAGGTCCTCGGCCAGCCCGCGGGAGCGCTCGACCCCGGCCGCCGCGAGGCCGACGGCGATCAGCCAGAGCACCGTGACGGCGCCCACCGCGAGGGCGGTGAGCGGCTGGTGCGCGCCGAGCGCCCTGGCCACGCCGACCGGCGCGGCGACCAGCGCCAGCAGCACGGCGGCCGCGGTCAGGGCGACGGTGCGCGGCGCGGGCCGTCGGCGCGATCGGCCGTCGGGGCTGGTGGCTTCTCTCATCGGTGCGGTCCTCGGCAACGTCGGCGGGCGGCGGCGCGGGCGGCGGGTCGGCGACGGTTGCGGCCGCCGACAGCTGGTCGGGCGCATACCAGTCCGCCCGGCGACGTAGCGAAACGTCTCCGGGCGTCTGATCGGTTCACGCTTTCGGCCGATCATATCGATTCAGACATAGGCCTCAAGCGGCCAGTTGACGGCCAATCTCCTACCTTCACGCCGCCCACACCACACGACGACGCCCCGACGCCCACCCGAGCACCACGCCTCACACCCCGGGCGCCCGCCCTGTGCCGGCGGCCGCCGACCTCAGCGGCCGCCGAACCGTCGCTCCAGTGCCTCCTCGAAGGTCCCCCTGCCCACCGCCCGATCCGGCGTCAGATTGCCGCCCGCCCGCAGTCCGCGGCCGGTCGCTCCCGGGAGGGGCAGCGGCAGCAGCAACCGGCGCCTGCCCGCCGCCCGCAGGTAGGCCTCGGCCAGCTCCCGGTACGAACGCACCTGCGGGCCGCCGACCTCCGGGGCGAAGCCGGCGGGCTCCTCCCCCGCCAGGTCCGCGACCGCCGCGGCCACCTCCCGTACGTCCACCGGCTGGCACGCCACCCCGCTCAGCACCGGGAGGACCGGCAGCTTCACGGAGGCGTCGAAGACCTTCAGCACCAGGTCGTGGAACTGCGTCGCCCGCAGCACCGTCCAGCCCAGCCCCGACTCCCGCACCACCCGCTCGCAGGCGAGCTTCGTCGCGTAGTACGCGAACGGCACCCGGTCGATCCCGACGATCGACACGTACACCAGGTGCCGCACCCCGGCCTCCCGGGCCCGGGCCACCAGCGTCCGGACCCCGGCCACGTCCGCCTTCCTCTGCGTGGTCGCGCAGTCCACCACCACCTCGACCCCGGCCATCGCCTCCGCAACCCCGGCCCCGCCGACCAGGTCCCCGACCACCCACTCGACCCCGTCGCCCCCGTCCCGCACCTGCCGGCTCAGCCCCCGCACCGCCACCCCGCGCGCCACCAGCAGCCGCACCACCTCCCGCCCCAACGTCCCCGTCGCCCCGGTCACCAGCACCGTTCCCACCACCGCGCCACTCCTTCCCAGAGGAACCCCGTCACCCCCTACAGACCGGACACCGCCCCCGAACGTGACATCGGCATGCCCGGACACTCGGACGAGGGCACACGAAAAAGCGGGGCGAGGACCGTTTGAAGGTCCTCGCCCCGCTTCAGGGGTTCACCTCAGGAGGCGACCACCGGGGTCGGGCGCGGTCAGCTGCAGCCGCTGGTGGAGCCGCAGCCCTCGCAGAGGTAGCAGCTGCCGGCGCGGCGCATCTTGGTGCCGCAGGAGAAGCAGAGCGGGGCGTCGGCGTTGAGGCCGAGCTGGATCTCCATCAGCTCCGTGGAGTTGTGGGCCTGCTTCGGGGTCGCCTTGGGTGCCTCGACGACGACGGGGGCCGGGGCCGGGACGGCGGCCGGCTTGGCGGCGACGGGGGCGGACTGGGCGAGCGACTCGGTGTCGAGCTCCTCGGCCTCCAGCGGCTCGTACGAGCCCGTCTCCAGGTGGCGCTGGCGCTCCTCGACGGAGTGGATGCCGAGCGCCGAGCGGGTCTCGAACGGCAGGAAGTCGAGCGCCAGGCGGCGGAAGATGTAGTCGACGATCGACTGCGCCATCCGCACGTCCGGGTCGTCGGTCAGGCCGGCCGGCTCGAAGCGCATGTTGGTGAACTTCGAGACGTAGGTCTCCAGCGGCACGCCGTACTGGAGGCCGACCGAGACGGCGATGGAGAAGGCGTCCATCATGCCCGCGAGGGTCGAGCCCTGCTTGGACATCTTCAGGAAGACCTCGCCCAGGCCGTCGTCCGGGTAGGAGTTGGCGGTCATGTAGCCCTCGGCGCCACCGACCGTGAAGGAGGTGGTGATGCCCGGACGGCCCTTGGGCAGGCGCTTGCGGACCGGGCGGTACTCGACGACCTTCTCGACCACGGCGGCCGGGGTGACCGGGGCGGCCGCCTCGGTCTTCTCCTCGGAGTCCTTCTTCTTGGCCGAGAGCGGCTGGCCGACCTTCGAGTTTTCGCGGTAGATGGCGAGCGCCTTGACGCCCATCTTCCACGCCTCGAAGTAGATCTCCTCGACGTCCTCGACGGTCGCGGCGGCCGGCATGTTCACGGTCTTGGAGATGGCGCCGGAGATCCAGGGCTGGATCGCGGCCATCATCCGCACGTGCCCCATCGGCGAGATGGAGCGCTCGCCCATCGCGCAGTCGAACACCTCGTAGTGCTCCGGCTTCAGGCCCGGGGCGTCCACCACGTTGCCGTGCTCGGCGATGTGGGCGACGACCGCCTCGATCTGCTCGTCCTGGTAGCCGAGGCGCTTGAGGGCGCGCGGGACGGTGCCGTTGACGATCTGCATCGAGCCGCCGCCGACCAGCTTCTTGAACTTGACCAGGGCCAGGTCGGGCTCGACGCCGGTGGTGTCGCAGTCCATCATCAGGCCGATGGTGCCGGTCGGGGCGAGCACCGAGGCCTGGGCGTTGCGGAAGCCGTTCTGGGCGCCGAGGCGGAGCACGTCCTGCCAGGACTTGTTGGCGGCCAGCCAGACCGGGGCGTCCAGGTCGTCGTGGGAGACGGCGTCCAGCGAGGCGTCGGCGTGCTGCTTCATGACCTGCTGGTGCGGGGCCGCGTTGCGGGCGTAGCCGTCGTACGGGCCGACCACGCCGGCGAGTTCGGCGCCGCGGCGGTAGGCGGTGCCGGTCATCAGCGAGGTGATGGCGCCGGCCAGGGCGCGGCCGCCCTCGCTGTCGTAGGCGTGGCCGGTGGCCATCAGCAGGGCACCGAGGTTGGCGTAGCCGATGCCGAGCTGGCGGTAGGCGCGGGTGGTCTCGCCGATCTTCTCGGTGGGGAAGTCCGCGAAGCAGATGGAGATGTCCATCGCGGTGATGACCAGCTCGACGACCTTGGCGAAGGTCGCCGCGTCGAAGGAGTCGTCGTCGCGCAGGAACTTCATCAGGTTCAGCGAGGCGAGGTTGCAGCTGGAGTTGTCCAGGTGCATGTACTCGGAGCAGGGGTTGGACGCGTTGATGCGGCCGGACTCCGGGCAGGTGTGCCAGTGGTTGATCGTGGTGTCGTACTGGATGCCGGGGTCGGCGCAGGCCCAGGCGGCCTCGGCCATCTTGCGGAACAGCTTCTTCGCGTCGACGGTCTCGATGACCTCGCCGGTCATCCGGGCGCGCAGGCCGAATTCGGTGCCGTTCTCGACGGCGGTCATGAATTCGTCGTTGACGCGGACCGAGTTGTTGGCGTTCTGGTACTGGACGGAGGTGATGTCGTCCCCGCCGAGGTCCATGTCGAAGCCCGCGTCGCGCAGGGCGCGGATCTTCTCCTCCTCCTTCACCTTGGTCTCGATGAAGGCCTCGACGTCCGGGTGGTCCACGTCGAGCACGACCATCTTGGCCGCGCGGCGGGTGGCGCCACCGGACTTGATGGTGCCGGCCGAGGCGTCGGCGCCGCGCATGAAGGAGACCGGGCCGGAGGCGTTGCCGCCGGAGGAGAGCAGTTCCTTGGAGGAGCGGATCCGGGAGAGGTTCAGGCCGGCGCCGGAGCCGCCCTTGAAGATCATGCCCTCTTCCTTGTACCAGTCGAGGATCGAGTCCATGGAGTCGTCGACGGACAGGATGAAGCAGGCGCTGACCTGCTGGGGCTGCTTGGTGCCGACGTTGAACCAGACCGGCGAGTTGAAGCTGAACACCTGGTGGAGGAGGGCGTGGGTCAGCTCGTGCTCGAAGATCTCGGCGTCGTCCTTGGAGGCGAAGTAGCCGTGCTTCTCGCCAGCGGCGCGGTAGGTGAGCACCACGCGGTCGATGATCTGCTTGAGGCTCCACTCGCGCTGGGGGGTGCCGACGGCGCCGCGGAAGTACTTGGACGTGACGATGTTGACGGCGTTGACCGACCAGAAGTCGGGGAACTCGACGCCGCGCTGCTCAAAGTTGATCGAGCCGTCACGCCAGTTGGTCATGACGACGTCCCGCCGCTCCCAGCGGACCTCGTCGTACGGGTGCACGCCAGGAGTGGTGTAGATGCGCTCCATCCGGAGACCGCCCTTCGGGGCCTTGGCGCCCTTGGCCGCGGCCTTCTCGGACTTCGACCCGCGTGCGGAACCGCTCGTGGTGTCTGTCACTTCTCGCTCCTCCTCCTGGGCAAACGCCCGAAGTGCCCTGAAAAGTCCGGGCACTGCTGGTTCGTTCTTCCGGTGTGCGGGCAGGCAGGAACCCTGCCTGCTTACGCACGGTTTGTAGTGTTCTGTGCCCCGATTTCGGGCACGCGTGGGCCCCGCGGGGCCGTGGTGGTGCGGGTGGCTGGGCCCGCGAGGGGCCCGGCGCCTCCTAGGGCGCGGCGGCGGACACGGACACGCAGGTGTCGTCCGCCTCGGGGGTGCGGGGCCGTTCTGCGCGGAGCTCCGCGATGGCGGCCTCGAAGTCTTCCAGTCCGTCGTACGCCTGGTACACGGAGGCGAAGCGCAGGTAGGCGACCACGTCGAGTTCCTTGAGCGGGCCGAGTATGGCCAGCCCCACGTCGTGGGTGGTCAGCTCGGCGCTGCCGCTGGCGCGCACGCACTCCTCGACCCGCTGGCCGAGCTGGGCGAGCGCGTCCTCGGTGACCGGGCGGCCCTGGCAGGCCTTGCGGACGCCGGTGATGACCTTCTGCCGGGAGAACGGCTCGGTGACGCCGCTGCGCTTGATGACCATCAGCGCGGCCGTCTCCACCGTGGTGAAGCGGCGTCCGCAGTCCGGGCACTGCCGACGACGGCGGATGCAGCTGCCGTCCTCGGTGGTCCGGCTGTCGACAACACGGCTGTCGGAGTGCCGGCAGAAGGGGCAGTGCACCTCGGGATCCCTCCCTGGCAGAACGTTCGGACCTGTTGAGTCTATGCGATGCGCCCCCGGCCTCGGCAAGCTGATCATGCGGGGCGACCACTAGTACTGGGCACGGAGAGGACTGTAGCCACTACATCTAGGAGTCTGGGGGAGGTGAGCGCCTTGGCGTGTCGATGTCGCGAGGGGCCCGATTAGACTGCCGGGGGCGAGTTTCGCTCGAACATTTACTCGATGTACAACAAAGCCTTGATCGAGTCAGTCAACTCCCGAATAATTCACTCGAACGTGTGTTTGGCGCAACCTTTCGATAGGAGGCGCGTTGGGCTGGAAAAGGGGAGAGGACAGCCGTCGAGAGGGGCCGCCGTGAACACGATCGAAAGCAACACCATCCCGGTGCAGGAACACTCCCAGTTCAAGGTGGGGCAGCGCACCACGAATCAGCAGGGTGTGGACAGCAGCATGGACCGTAGCGAAGACCACCGCCTCTCCGGCGCGGCCCTTTCCGGGGCGACCCGCGTTCCCGACCAGCCGATCGAACACTCCACCGCCATGGACGACTCCCACACCTCCCCCGCCCGGGCGATGCCCGGTCGCCCCCCCGGCATCCGCACCGACGAGGCCGGTCTCACCGAGCGCCAGCGCCGGGTGATCGAGGTCATCCGGGATTCCGTCCAGCGCCGCGGCTACCCGCCGTCCATGCGGGAGATCGGCCAGGCCGTGGGCCTGTCCAGCACCTCCTCGGTCGCCCACCAGCTGATGGCCCTGGAGCGCAAGGGCTTCCTGCGCCGGGATCCGCACCGCCCGCGCGCCTACGAGGTCCGCGGCGTCGAGGTGGCCCGTCCGAACACCGCCGAGACGGCCGGCCGGCCCTCCACCTCCTACGTCCCGCTGGTCGGCCGGATCGCCGCCGGCGGGCCGATCCTGGCCGAGCAGACGGTCGAGGACGTCTTCCCGCTGCCCCGCCAGCTGGTCGGCGAGGGCGAGCTGTTCGCGCTCACCGTGCGCGGCGACTCGATGATCGAGGCGGCCATCTGTGACGGCGACTGGGTCACCGTGCGGCGCCAGCCGGTCGCCGAGAACGGCGACATCGTGGCCGCGATGATCGACGGCGAGGCCACCGTGAAGCGGCTCAAGCGCGAGGACGGCCGGATCTGGCTGATGCCGCACAACCCGGCGTACGAGCCGATCAACGGCGACAACGCGACCATCCTGGGCAAGGTCGTCGCGGTCCTGCGCCGCCTCTGAGCGGTCCTGCGCCGCCCCTGGGCGGCCCCGTGCGCCTCTGAGCGCACCCGCGCCGCCTCGGCGCGCACAGCAACACGCACCAGCACGCACCGCACCACCACACACCGGGAAGGGGCTCCTCCGCACAGTGCGGGGAGCCCCTCCGGCGTTCCACGGGCCGGGCGGCCGGGGCCCTCAGCCCCGCTTCACCACCGGCCGCACCGGCGCCGCCGAGGCGTCGATCGACGCCAGCGAGCGGCGCACCTGGTTGCGGTCCGTGGTGTACCAGAACTCCGGCATCGAGGAGCGGAAGAAGCTCCCGTACCGCTTGGTCTCCACCCGCGGGTCCAGCACCGCGACCACGCCCCGGTCGTCGGCCGCGCGCACCAGCCGGCCCGCGCCCTGCGCCATCAGCAGCGCCGCGTGGGTCGCCGCGACGGCCATGAAGCCGTTCCCGCCGCGCTGTTCGACGTCCTTCTGGCGGGCGCTCATCAGCGGGTCGTCCGGCCGGGGGAACGGGATCCGGTCCATCACGACCAGCTGGCAGGCCGAGCCGGGCACGTCCACGCCCTGCCAGAGCGAGAGCGTGCCGAACAGGCAGGTCGTCGCGTCCGAGGCGAACTCCCGGATCAGCTCGCCGAGGGTGTCCTCGCCCTGGAGCAGGACGCGGTGGTCCAGCCGCTCGCGCATCGCCTCGGCGGCCGTCTGGGCGCCGCGCATCGAGGAGAACAGGCCCAGCGTGCGCCCGCCGGCCGCGCCGATCAGCTCGGCCAACTCGTCCAGCATGTCGGGCCGTTCGGGATCGCGCCCGGGGTCGGCCAGGTGCTTGGCGACGTACAGGATGCCCTGCTTGGGGTACTTGAACGGCGAGCCGACGTCGATCCCGCGCCAGTGCGGCACCGCGTCCTCGCCGAAGCCCGCCTCGGCGTCCGGGTTGTCCCCGGCGGTGCGGACGTCCGGCAGCCGCGTCTCGGAGGGCAGGCCGACCGAGGCGGCGACGCCGTTGAAGTCCCCGCCGAGCTTGAGCGTGGCCGAGGTGAGGACGACCGAGCGCTCCTTGTACAGCCCCTCGCGCAGCAGCCCGGAGACGCTCAGCGGGGCGACCCGCAGCGAGGCGGTGCCCAGCCCGTAGCGGTCGCTGCGCTCGATCCAGACCACGTCGTACTCGGAGTCCTCCAGCAGCCGCTCGGCCGTCTCGTGCAGCGCCTCGGCCGAGGCCATCGCCTGCTTGCGGACGGCGTCCTCGTCGCTGAGCCCCTTGTCCCTGGTCTCGCCGAGCGAGGTGATCACCTGGCGGGAGGCGTCCCGGATCGCGGTGACCGCGTACGCGAGGTACTCGGGCAGCTCCTCGACCCGGCCGGGCTGGGCGGTCTCCATCAGGCCGTGGTAGTTCTCGGCGGCGGCCTGGAGCGCGTCCACCGCCTTCTCGTTGGCCAGCCGCGCGGCCCGCTTCACCGCCCGGTTGACGGCGCCGACGGTCAGCTCGGCGGTGGCCGCGCCGGTGACCCGGTTGACCAGCTCGTGCGCCTCGTCCACGATCAGCAGCCCGTGCTCGGGCAGCACCGGCGCGCCCTCGATCGCGTCGATCGCGAGCATCGCGTGGTTGGTGACCACGACGTCCGCCAGCTTGGCCCGCTCCCGCGCCTTCTCCGCGAAGCACTCCTGGCCGTACGGGCAGCGGGTGGCGCCCAGGCACTCCTTGGAGGTGACAGAGAGCTGGGCCCAGGCCTTGTCGGAGACGCCGGGGCTGAGGTCGTCGCGGTCCCCGGTGTCGGTCTCGTCGGCCCAGTCGCGCAGCCGCAGCACGTCCTTCCCGAGCTTCCCGGTGGGCCCGCCGAGCGCGTCCACCGGGTCGAACAGGCCCTCGCCCTCGTCGCTCGGGGTGCCTTCGTTGGCCCGGTGCAGGCAGAGGTAGTTGGAGCGGCCCTTGAGCATCGCGAACAGCGGGCGGCGGCGCAGCACCGGGTGCATCGCCTCGACGGTGCGCGGCAAGTCCCGCTCCACCAGCTGGCGTTGCAGCGCCAGGGTGGCGGTGGCGACCACCACCCGGTCGCCGTGGGCGAGCGCGGGCACCAGGTAGGCCAGGGACTTCCCGGTGCCGGTGCCGGCCTGGACGAGCAGGTGCTCGGCGTGGTCGACGGCGTCGGCCACGGCCTCGGCCATCCGGACCTGGCCGGGGCGCTCCACACCGCCGACGGCCGCCACCGCGGCGTGCAGCAGTTCGGGGATCCGCGAGCGCGGGACGGCGACGGCTTCCTCGGCCTCGTCGCCGAGGACTGCCGCCCGCTGGGATTCGGAGTCGTGGGATTCGGAGTCGTTCGTCATGACCCTCCCAGCCTACGGGGCGGGGGTGACAATCCGGTCCCGTTGCCCGGGCATCCGCACGTCCACGGCGACCAGCGCGTTCGGCACCGTCCCGTACCGGGCGGCGTGCGGGCGGTGCGGGCGGTCCTGGTAGCCGTCCATCAGCAGCCGGTTGCGGTTGAGGCAGAGCCGGTCGATCCGGGGGCGGAACAGGTCGAACAGCTCGAAGCGCTCGCGCAGCTCGGGGAAGCGGTCCTGGTAGCGCAGCACCTCGGCGCGCAGCAGGGCCCAGAACTCGGTCTCGGGCAGTCCGGTCTGCGCCTCCAGCAGCGGGGCGAGGAAGCGGAAGACGCCGATGAACAGCCCGGAGTGGATGAACTGGCAGAGCCCCTGCGGGCTCTCCCGCAGCAGCACCTCGGCCACCTCGTCGGGCAGGCCGCGCAGTTCGGGCAGGTCCTGGGCGCTGAGGTTGACGTCGTCCACGAAGTCCTTGACCGCGAGCCGGACCGGCGCGTCGGTGGGGTCGAAGACCACGATGGCGTTCTCGCCGTGCGGGGAGAAGACCAGCCCGTAGCGGTAGAGGAAGTGCAGCAGCGGCGGCATCATCGCGGCGAACAGCCGGGCGGTCCAGTCGCCGGGGAGCAGGCCGGAGCGGTCGATCAGCTCGGCGGCGAGCGCCCGCCCGTCGGAGCCGGTCTGCAGCAGCGAGGCCAGGGTGCGGGCGCGCTCGCCGCCGTCCAGGAAGGGGCCGAGCGGCTGGCGCCAGATCGCGCCGAGCAGTTCCTTGTACTGGTACGGCGCCTCGGGCAGCTCGCGGTAGAGCGGGTGGTCGACGGTGACGGAGGCGATCTCGCCGAGCAGGATCACCCGGCACTCGTCGCGCAGGTACGGGTCGGCGTCGCGCAGTCCGAGCAGCCAGGCGGTGACGGCGGGCGCGGCCAGCGTGCGCTCGACCGGCAGGCCGCGCCAGACCAGGGTGTTGAGGATGGACAGCGGCAGCTTGACGGTGCAGCGCTCGGGGTGGGCGGTGTTGAAGAAGGAGCGGATGGACTGCTGGGGCAGCCGTGGGTCGCCGTCCGAGGGCAGCGGGACGATCTCGCCGGAGGCGATCCAGGGCGCGAACAGCGGCAGGACCGTCTCGTCCCACTGCCAGGGGTGGACGGGCAGCAGCAGGTAGTCCTCGGCGTCCGGGCCGAGCGCGGCGCGCAGCGCGTCCACGTCGTCGAGCTCGCGGGCGTACAGCTGCTCGGGCCGCTCCAGGCCGGGCACGCCGCGGTACTCGGCGAGCCGGCGGTGCACGGCGATCCACGGCAGCGGGCGCGGGCTGCGGGCCTCCGGGGCCCAGCGGGCGGCGTCGGCGGCGGAGAAGCCGATCCGGCCCTTGTTGGGGACGATCCAGGGGTGGCCGGTCTGCCGCCCCTCCAGCGCGGCGTGGTCGAGGTCGGCGAGTTCGGCGGCGGTCAGCGCGGTGGCGAGCTGGCGGGCGTCGGCGGTGAGGGTGGCGGAGAGCTCGCGGATCAGGTGGCCGGTGGTCTCGCCGCGCAGGCCGAGGGTCTGCCGGGCGTACGGGAGGAAGCGCAGCGGGTCCAGGCCGTCCGGGCGGGAGCAGCGGACGGACTCCGGGTCGACCTGCCAGCTGTCGTAGGAGCCGCGCCGGGCGGTGAAGCGGTACTCGGCCTCGGGCAGCTCCAGCCGGTACTCGCCGGGCTCGTCGCCGGGGACGGGTCGGAGCAGTTCCTCGTAGGCGAACTCGCCCAGCATCTTGGCCAGCAGGGCGCGGCCGGCCCGCTGCCAGTGCCCGGCGGTGAGGTGCGGGGGCAGGTGGAGCGGCGGTTCAGCGGCCGACGGTTGCGGCACGGGTCAACTCCTGGGGGCGGGGGACGGCGGGGGTGGGCTGTTCCACGGGACCGGCGGGGGTGGGCTGTTCTACGGGACCGGCGGAGGTGGGCTGGTCGGCGGGCCCGGCGGGGCCGGGCGGCGCGAAGCCGGTCCAGGCGGTGCGGCCGGGCAGCCGGTGGACGGTGCGCCCGGTGACGGCGTTGAGGATCACGGCGGCCCGGTGGGCGCCGAGTCCGAGGTCGGGGGTGCCGACGCCGTGGGTGTGGAGTTCGGCGTTCTGGACGTACAGCCCGCCGGTGAGTCCGGGCCGGGTGGCGACCCGGTGGTCCTGGTCGACCCGGTAGCGCCCGGCCTCGTCCCAGTCGATCAGTTCGGCGAGCGGTTCGAGCGCGGCCGGGCGGGCCGCCCGGTAGCCGGTGGCGAGCACCACGGCGTCGGTGCGCAGCAGGTGTTCGGCGCCGGAGTCGGTGTGCCGGCAGTGCAGTTCGAGGCCGCCGCAGGGGCCGGGGCGGGCGGCGGAGACGGCGGTGCCGGGGGTGATCTCGACCGGGGCGGCGTCGATCGGGCGGCCGATGGTGCGCTCGTAGAGGTCGTCGTGGATCTCGGCGAGGGTCTCGGCGCTGGCGGCCTTGTGCAGCTGCCACTGGGCGGTGACCAGCGCGTCCCGGACGGCCGCGGGCAGGCCGTGGAAGTAGCGGGTGTAGTCGGGGGTGAAGTGCTCCAGGCCGAGCTTGGAGTACTCCATGGGGGCGAGCGCCCTGGTCCGGGTGAGCCAGCGCAGCCGGACGTCGTCGCCCTCGTGGCGCCGGAGCAGGTCGAGGAAGACCTCGGCGCCGGACTGCCCGCTGCCGACGACGGTGATGTCGCGGGCGCCGGCCAGGTCGGCGCGGCGGTCCAGGTACTCGGCGGAGTGGAAGGCCCGCGGGTGGCCGGCCAGCGCGGCGAAGGCCTCGGGCAGCACCGGCCGGGTGCCGACGCCGAGGGCGAGGTTGCGGGCCCTGGCCTCGAAGCGCCGGCCGGTCGCGGTGTCGGTCAGTTCGGCGCGGTACCAGGGTGCCTCCCAGTGCAGGGCGGTGACCTCGGTGCCGAAGCGGCAGTTGGCCAGCCGCTCGGCGGCCCAGCGGCAGTAGTGGTCGTACTCGCGGCGCGGCAGCTGGAAGCGCTCGGCGAAGTAGAACGGGAACAGCCGGTCCTGGTCGCGCAGGTAGTTGAGGAAGGACCACGGGCTGGTCGGGTCGACCAGGGAGACCAGGTCGGCGAGGAACGGCACCTGCATCCGGGCCCCGTCGACCAGCATCCCGGGGTGCCAGCGGAACTCCGGGCGCTGGTCGCAGAAGAGCGTGCGCAGGCCGGGGACGGGTTCGGCGAGTGCGGCGAGCGAGAGGTTGAACGGGCCGATGCCGACGCCGAGCAGGTCGTACGGAGGGGGTGTCGAGGTGTCCACAGGGTCGTCCTAGGCGGGGAGTTGGGCCTGCGCGGCGGGCCCGTCGGCCCGGTCGCGGACCATCAGGGCGGCGCGCTTGTCGGGCAGGTCGAGTTCGGCGGCGGCCCGGAATCCGGCCCGTTCGAAGGCCCGGACGGACCGCCGGTTGCGGACGTCCGGCTCGGCCACCACCCGTTCGCAGCGCGGATTCCGGCGGAGAATCAATTCTGCGAGGGCGGCCAGCAGGACGGCGCCCAGGCCGCGGCCGCGGCTGGCGGCGGGGCCGAGCAGCAGGTGCACGCCGGTGTCGTACGGCCGGGCCGGGTAGTGCGCGGCGAGCGGGTCGAGGTCGGCGCGGTAGACCTCCCAGTAGCTCATCGGCTCGCCGTCGAGCAGGCCGAGGCACGGGAGGCTGCGGCCGTCGCCGTCCAGTTGGGCCCGGACGTGCCGTTCGGTGACCTCCGGCGGCCCGGCGAGCTCCCAGAAGGCGTCGACCTCGGGGTCGTTCATCCACCCGGCGAGCAGCGCCAGGTCGGCGGGCAGCCGGACCGGGCCGAGCCGGAACTCGCCGGCCGGGGTGGGGACGGCGCCCCACCCGGACAGGCCGTCCGGCACCCGGCACCCGTCGTCCGTCATCAGGCACCCGCCACCGGGTTGGGGATGTCCACGTACACGGACTGGCTGGCGACCGGGCCGACCAGTTCGTCCATGCCGTTGACCCGGGTGAGCAGGTTGGCCTTGCAGGGCAGCGCGGGCGCGTCCAGCAGCAGCGCGGGCAGCGCCGAGCCGGTGGCGGCGGCCCGCGGGCCGGCCAGGAACCGGCGCAGCGCGGCCAGCAGCACCGTCTCGTCGGCGAGCCGCTGGGAGCCGAGGGCGCCGATCAGGCCGAGCACGTGGTTGATGCCGAGGTAGTAGGCGAAGTGGTGGTCGATCACGTCGTCCGGCAGGAAGGTGTCGCTGTCCGCGCCGAGTCCGGGCAGCCGGGCGGCGAGCCGGGCGGCGGCGCTCTCCCGGTAGTAGTAGCCCTGGTTGTCGCGGTAGCGGCCGCCGCAGGGCCAGCCCTCGGCGTCCAGCAGGACGAGGCTGTTCTGCTGGTGCGCCTCCAGGGCGATGCCGCCCCGGCCGTCCAGCCAGAGGATGGGCAGCACGACCGCGTCCAGGTAGCGCAGGAACCATTCGGCGGCCACCGTCGGCAGCGGGCGGGCGCAGCGGACGGCCAGGGCCCGCAGGGTGTCGCCGAGCCGGGAGGGCACGGTGTCGCCGGTGCCGAGCGGCTGTTCGGCGACCAGGCCGGCGACGCACAGCGCCCGGTCGGTGGGCGCGAAGGGCTGGGCGCGCAGCACGGTGTCCAGGCCGCCCGGGTCGCCGAGGGCGGGGTGGTCGACGCCGATCCAGGCCGGGTCGCGGACGATGTCGAAGCCGGGGTGGGCGGCCCGCCACTCGGCGGCCAGCCCGCTCTCCAGCAGCCGGTGCATCTCCAGGCCGCGGTGCAGTTCCTTGCGCAGGTTCTCCCGGCGGGAGTTGGTGATCCGCAGGCCGAGCGAGAGCTTGAGCATCCACGGGGTGCCGGGCCGGTAGACGGTGCGCACCGAGGAGGTGGGGTACCAGGGGTCGCCGGCCGGGCCGAGGTCGTGCAGCAGCCCGTCGGCGAGCAGGGCGGCGACGGCCGGGCGGTGGGCGAGTTCGCGGGCCTGCCAGGGGTGCAGCGGGACGGCGGCGGTGCCGGGCGGCAGCGGCACGGCGCCGTCGAGCAGGCCGGCGGTGAGCCGTTCGGCGCTCTCGGCGACGGCGGAGCCGGCCGCGAGCAGTTCGCGGTCGACGGCGTACCAGTGCAGTTGGAAGGAGCCGTGCAGTTCGGGCGAGTAGGCGGCGCTCTGGGCCGGGCCGAGGCCGTCGCGGCTCTTCGGCGTGGGGTGCAGCGGGTGGCCGAGCAGCAGGGACTGCTCGGCGGCGAGGAAGTGCGAGCGCTCCGGCCCGCCGGGCACGGCGGCGGTGCGGCGGTGGGCGAGGATCTCGGCGGTGCGCACCACCGAGTCGCCGACCCTGGCGGCCAGGTCGGCGACCTGCCCGGGGTCGGGCCGTTCGGCGGCCGCGGCGGCGAGCAGCGCGGCGGCGGTGACGGCGTCGACGGGGGCCTCGCGGACGTCCCCGGCCGGGCCGGTCTCCCCGACCGCGAGGGTGGCGGGTCCGAAGCGGTGCCAGCCGCCGGGCGACCAGTAGCGGACCGGGGCGGTGAGCCGGGCGGCCCCGCCGAGGACGGCGATCCGCAGCCGGCCGTCCGGGCCGGGCCGGGCTCCGGTCTCCCGGGTCCAGCAGCGCAGCAGGGCCTCCAGTCCGGCCTGTTCGGCGGCGACGGCCGGGTCGGGGTGCAGCAGGAGGTCGTGCCCGTGGGCCCGCTCCACGGTGGGCGACGGTACGGGCGGGGCGACGGTGAGGGCGGCGGTGCTCAAGGCTGCTCCTTGGGGCGCGTGGGGGTGCGGACGCGCACTGTGGTGGAGGGGTCGGCGGGCGCTCGCACCGTCGCGTCAGGTAAGGGTTACCTATCCCTGACGGGTGATCACAAGGACGGCTCACTCGTCAGGGTGAAGATCGGGGATTGTCCACCAACGGGGCCCGATGCCCTGCTGCGTCGGCGGACCGGGCGGGCCCGGATCACGGATCGGTGACCTCCGGCCCGCACCGCAACCCGGGGGGTGGGCAGCGCCGTCCTCGTCCGCGATGGAAGACTCCATGGCGGCGAACCGCCGCACCGCGAACCGGCCGGACACGCACCACCGCGGTGCGCAACCGCCGGCCGTGACACCACCGGGCGGCCCGGCACCGACCGGCACCGACCGACCGAGCACAGGGGGAAGCGCACAGATGCCCACGATCCACCGGTCAGCCCTGGCCGCCGCCCTGGCCGCGGGCACCCTGCTCGCCGTGACCGCCTGCGGGCCGGACGGCCCGGCGGGCGGCGGGACGAGCCCCGCACCGCCGCCCTCCACCGAGTCGACCCAGGCCGCGGGTTCGGGCGGCGTGATCGGCGGGATCCCGCTCCCGTCCGGGCTGCCGACCAGCCTGCTGGAGGGACTGCCCAGGAGCTGGGACGACCTGAAGAAGTGGAAGTACGAGGACTGGGACAAGTGGGCGTCCAAGCACGTCTTCAACAACCCGGTGGTGAAGGACTTCTGGGACCCGGACAAGATGGGCGACTCCAAGCCCGCCGACCCGGCCCCGCCCACCGCCAAGCCCGCCCCCGCCACACCCAAGCCGGCCACCGACGACGGCGTGACCGACCCCGATCCCGCGGCGGTCAAGGCCGTGACGGTGCCCCGCCCGTACCTGAAGCAGCCCTCCGGCAAGGTGTTCTTCTCCGCCCAGGGCGGCCGCGGCAACTGCTCGGCGACGGTGATCGCCGACCCCCAGCACCCGGGCAAGAGCAACCTGGTCTGGACGGCCGGGCACTGCGTGCACGAGGGCAAGGGCGGGAACTTCTACAAGGACCTGGTCTTCGTGCCCGCCTACAACAACTCCGGCGCCTCCAGCGGCGGCAAGCGGGCCCCGCTGTCCGAGCTGGCCCCGCTCGGCACCTGGTGGGCCGACCAGGTCACCACCTCGCCGCAGTGGATGGTCGAGGGCGGCGGCACCGGCGACGCCGCCAACCAGTACGACTTCGCGGTGATGCGCGTGCACAACCAGAACGACACCGGCAAGTCCCTGGAGGAGACGGTCGGTTCGGCCGTCCCGGTCTGGTTCGACGCACCGCGCGACCAGCTCAAGGTCTCGGCCGTCGGCTACCCGCTCGCCAAGCCGTTCGACGGCCAGGAGCTGTACAAGTGCGACGGCGGCAAGCCCACCCGGCTCTCCTTCGACGCCAAGCGCCCGACCATGCTGACCATCGGCTGCACCATGACCCAGGGCGCCAGCGGCGGCGGCTGGTTCGCCACCATGCCGGACGGCCGGACCGCGCTGGTCAGCAACACCTCGATCGGCACCCAGGAGCACACCTCGCTGAGCGGGCCGTACCTGGAGGCGGTCGCCCGGCAGGCGCTGGACTGGATCTCCAAGAAGTAGCCGCCGCCGACGGGGGGCGGTAGGGAACCACCAGCACAGCACGGGGGGACGAGTCAGCATGCCGAGAACCACCAGCCGTCGGCGCCGGGCCGCGACGGGCGGCGCCGCGCTGCTCGCCGCGCTCGCGCTGGGCGCGGCCGGGTGCGGCCCGGACGGCCCCGCCCGGCCCGCCACCGCGCCCCTCGCCCTGCCCAGGTCGTCGCCCACCAGCCCGGGCGACCTGAGCGGCTGGAAGGTGGACGACTGGGCCCGCTACGTCGCCGAGAGCGCCTTCGCCAACGACGCGGCGCCCGGCGCCTGGACGGCGGTCCGGATGGACGCCGCCAGGCCCCGGCCCACCCCGGAGTACTCGCTGACCGCCCCCGCGGCGGCTGGCGTCGAGCGGGACGCCCCGCCCGCCGCCGTGCCGGCCAAGCCGCAGCCGCACCCGTACGGACCGGTCGGCTCGGTGGTCGGCCGGCTCTTCGCGACCACGTCGCAGGGCGACGTGTCCTGCTCCGCCACCGTGGTCTCCGATCCGGTCAACCCGGGCCGCAGCAACCTCGTCTACACCGCCGCACACTGCCTGCACGACGGCAAGGGCGGCGGCTGGCTGAAGAACCCGGTCTTCGTGCCCGGCTTCAACCGGGACGGCCAGGCGGTCCACGGCAAGGCGAACGCCGACCGGCTGCTCGCCCCGTACGGCCGGTGGACGGCGGTGCGCGCGCTGGTCTCGCCGACCTGGCTCCAGGAGAGCGGCGTCGGCGCCCACCACCAGTACGACTACGGCGTCCTGCGGGTGCGCGGCGAGGACGGCTCCGGGAGGTCCCTGGAGGAGACAGTCGGCGGCTCGGTGCCGATCTGGTTCAACGCCCCGCGCGACCAGATCACCGGGACCGCCGCCTACGGCTACCCGGCCGAGCGGCCGTTCGACGGCCTGGAGCTCGAGCACTGCGACTCCCCGCTGGCCCCCGGGCTGCTCTCCTTCGACCGGGACCGCCCGCCGATGTACGTGATCGGCTGCACCATGACGGCGGGCGCCGCCGGCGGCGGCTGGTTCGTCATCCGGGACGGCAAGCCCAACCTGGTCAGCGTCGGCGCGGTCGGCAACCGCAACCCGGCCGGCTACCAGGCCGGCCCCTCCCTCCAGGACCAGGCGAAGCAGGCCTTCGACTACTTCGCCAAGAACGTCCGGTAGCACCGCCGGAGACACGGAGGGGCCCCGGGACGGCGATCCGTCCGGGGGCCCCTCCGTGC
>NZ_JBHVEU010000075.1:0-25109 GCF_042802075.1 Kitasatospora sp. NPDC057518 | reverse complement strand
CCGCAACCGTGGTGTAAACCCCGGTCGCGTTTGGGGCTTGTGGTGACGGTGTTTTCGGCTTGGCCGGCGCACAACAGGCCCGACTCGCGCAATCACTGGGGCGGGCGGAACCACCGCCGGCCCCTCACCCTGGGGCCGGCACCGCCGCCACGCGGAGGGTGACGCGTCCCGGACGACGGGGCCCGGACGACGGGGCCCCGGATGACGGGTCCCCACCTCGGAAACGGCGGATCCGGACCCCGAAAGGTCGTTTCCGGACACCGGAACGACGTCTCCGAGAGCAACGGGTCGTGGCCATGCGCGAAGTGACGCCCCCGGGCGACCGGGCGGCGCGGGACGACGACGACCCGGGGCCGGTGACGGACCCGCCCGTCGTCCCGCTGCGGGAGCTGATGCGCCGGTTCTGGCCGTGGGTGCGCCCCGACGTGCGCTGGCTCCCGGTGAGCGCGGTCCTGCTCGTCCTCGGCGCCTTCGGCGAGGTCGTCTCCGTCTGGCTGTTCAAGGACCTGATCGACGACGTCCTGGTGCCCCGGCACTTCGCCGACTTCTGGCTGCTCGCCGCCCTCATGCTCGGCGCGTCCGTGGCCGCCGCGCTGTTCACCTACGGCGGCACCTACACCAGCACCAGGACCGCCGAGCGCTACATGCTGCGGCTGCGCACCGACACCCTCGCCCACCTGCACACCCTGCCGCCCGACACCCTGGAGACCCGCTGGCGCGGCGACCTGGTGGCACGGCTCACCTTCGACATCGCCGAGATCGAGCAGATGGTGGCCACCGGACTGGTCGAGGGCGCCGTGGCCGCGGTCAGCCTGCTGCTGTTCACCGGAGCCGCCTTCTACCTGAGCTGGCCGCTCACCGTGGCCGCGCTGCTGGCCGCCCCGCTGTTCGTCCTCTCCACCAGCCTGTTCGGGCGCCGCATCCGGCGCCGGGAACGGCAGGTCCAGCGCCGCGCGGGCGGCGTCACCGCGCTGCTGGAGGAGTCCCTGCGCAACGCCACCGTCACCCGGACCTGCGGCCAGGAGAACCGCGAGGTCGAACGGGTCCACCGGGAGGGAAAGGCTCTGCTCGACGCCGAACTCTCCGCCGCCCGGGTCGCCGACCTCTACCAGCCCTTCCTCGGCGTGCTGCAACTGCTGGCCGGGCTCACGGTGGTGGGCGTCGGCGCGCTGGAGGTCATCCACGGGCAGCTCAGCCTCGGCGGCCTGCTCGCCTTCGCCGCCTTCATGGCCCAGCTGTTCGAGCCCGCCCAGCAGCTCGCCGCCCTCGTCCCGCTGGCCGGCACGGCCTGCGCCTCGGGCGAACGCGTGCTGGAACTGCACGACCTCACCAGCCCCGTGCGCGAACGCCCCACCGCCCGCGACACCGGCCCGGTCCAGGGCCGGGTCACCCTCCAGGGCGTCCGGGCCGGCTACCCCGGCGCCACCGGGACCCCCGGGCCGCCCGTCCTCACAGACCTGGACCTCGACCTGCTCCCCGGCGAGACCCTGGCCCTCGTCGGGCCCAGCGGCAGCGGCAAGTCCACCCTCGCCAAGCTCCTCGTCCGCTTCCTCGACCCGCAGGCCGGCACCGTCCGCCTCGACGGCCAGGACCTGCGCGACCTCACCCTCGCCTCGCTGCGCCAGGCCGTCACCCTGCTGCCCCAGCAGGCCCCGCTGTTCCGCGCGACCATCGCCGACAACATCGCCTACGGCCGCCCCGACGCCCCGCCCGCCGCCATCGAACGCGCCGCCCGCAACGCCGGCGCCCACGACTTCGTCACCGCGCTCCCGGACGGCTACCGCACGGTGATCGGCGCCGACGGCTTCCAGCTCTCCGGCGGCCAGAGCCAGCGCGTCGCCATCGCCCGCGCCTTCCTGCGGGACACCCCCGTGCTGGTCCTGGACGAACCCACCACCGGGCTGGACCCGCACACCGTCGAGCAGTTCGTCCCCGCGCTGCGCCGCCTGATGACCGGGCGCACCACCGTCCTGATCACCCACGACCGGGCGCTGCTGCCCCTCGCCGACCGCGTCCTCACCCTCCGGCCGCCGGACACCGCCGGGCCGGCCGCCGGTCCGGACAGCCGCCCGGACGCCAGCCCGGTCGACGCGTTGCGCGGCCGGGAGCCGCGGAAGCCCTGAGCCGACGGCGCGGAGGCTACGCGCCGAGGTAGTGCAGGACGGCCAGGATGCGGCGGTTGTAGTCGGTGGTGCGGGGCAGGTCCAGCTTGTCGAAGACGGCGTTGAGGTTCTTCTCCACCGCGCTCATCGAGACGTGCAGCCGCTGCGCGATGGCGGCGTTGGTCCAGCCCTGGGCGAGCGCCTCCAGGACGCTGCGCTCACGCGGGGTGAGCCGGGCCAGCGGGTCGGTGCGGGTGGTGCGCACCACCAGTTGGCGCACCACCTCCGGGTCGATCACCGCGCCGCCCGCCGCGACCCGCACCAGGGCGTCCAGGAACTCGTCGACCTCCGCCACCCGGTCCTTCAGCAGGTAGCCGACCCGCTCCGCGCCCGCGTCCAGCAGCCGGGCCGCGTACCCGCGTTCGATGTGCTGGGAGAGCACCAGCACGCCCACCTCCGGCCAGCGCTCGCGGATCTCCACCGCCGCCCGCAGCCCCTCGTCGGTGTGGGTCGGCGGCATCCGGATGTCCACCACCACGACGTCCGGCGGCCGTTCCGCCACCGCCGCCGTCAGCGCCGCCGCGTCGCCGACCGCGGCCAGCACCTCGTGCCCCTCCTCGGCGAGCAGCCGGACCAGGCCCTCCCGCAGCAGGGTCGAGTCCTCGGCGAGGGTCACGCGCATGGCAGCTCCGCGGTGATGACGGTCGGGCCCCCGGCGGGGCTGTGGACGTGGACGGTACCGTCCAGCGCGGCGACCCGCCCGCGCAGGCCGGTCAGGCCGCTGCCCGCCGGGTCCGCGCCGCCGGTGCCGTCGTCCTCGACCCGTACGGTGAGCACGCCGGCGGTCCGCTCGACCAGGGCCGAGACCGCCGAGGCGGCGGAGTGCTTGGCCGCGTTGGTGACGCACTCCGACACCACGAAGTAGGCGGCGGTCCGGACGGGTTCGGGCAGCGGGCCGGCCACCTCGTAGCGGAGCCGCAGCGGGACGGCGCACCGCTCGGCCACCCCGCCCAGCGCCTCCTCCAGGCCCAGGGTGTCCAGCGCCGACGGGTACGCCCGCCAGGCCACCTCGCGCAGCTCGGTCAGCACGCCCTGCGCCTCCCGGTGCGCCTGCTGCAGCAGCGCCTCCGTCCGCTCCGGGTCCTGGTGGCGGTCCAGGCCGCGCCGCGCCCGGCCGATCAGCATCGCCAACGCGACCACCCGCTGCTGCACGCCGTCGTGCAGATCCCGCTCGATCCGCCGCCGCTCGGCGTCCACGGCCTGCACCACCGCGGCCCGGCTGTCGGCGAGTTCGGTGATCCGGCGGCGCAGCAGCTCGGCCTCGGACGGCCCGAAGCACTCCCGGGCGGTCCGGGCGTCCAGCGCGGCCAGCGAGAACAGGTCCTGCACGGCCAGGAAGAGCAGCACCCCGCCGAGCAGCACCTGGGTCGCCAGCTCCTCCCAGCCCAGCGAGCCGCGCAGCACCCCGCCGACCAGCAGGACGGCCAGCGCCAGCCCGAAGCCCAGCAGCCCCAGCACCACCCCGGCGACCAGCCCGCCGCCGCTGCGCACCGCCAGGTAGCGCAGCACCCGGCGGTCGTCCGCCCGGTACTGGTGGGGGAAGCGGTCGCCGAAGAAGGCGCTGCGCCGGGCCCGCTCCAGGGCGGCCAGCCGGCGCACCCCGGACAGCAGGCCCGGCACCGCGTACGGGCGGGTGCGCGGCCAGAGCAGGAACGGGCCGAGGACGAAGGCCGCGAGGAGGAGGTACAGCGCGGAGAGCGCGGCGCTCGGGCAGCCGAGCAGAACTCCGGTGGCCCGGCGCGGCCATGACGTGGTGTCCGCTGCATCCCCCTGCACGGGGTCCGAGCTTACGGGGCGGGCCGGGCCTGCGGGGGCGGTGGGGCCTTCGGGGCCGGTGGGTCCGGCCGGGCCGGTCACCGGGCGCGGCGGTGCTGGGCGGCGCTGTTGCGCCCGCGCCAGCGCATCACGACGTACCCGGCCACGGCCACCGCGACCACCACCAGGACCGCCTTGGAGAAGAGGCCGACGTACGTCTCCACCGTGTCCCAGCGGTCCCCGAGCAGGAACCCGGCCATCACCAGCACGCTGTTCCACACCAGGCTGCCGATCGTGGTCAGCATGACGAACGCGGGCAGCGGCATCCGCTCGACCCCGGCCGGAACGGAGATCAGGCTGCGGAAGATCGGCACCATCCGGCCCAGCAGCACCGCCTTCGTCCCGTGCCGGGCGAACCAGGCCTCGGTGCGCTCCAGGTCGGAGGCCTTGACCAGCGGCAGCCGGGCCCAGATCGCGTGCATCCGCTCCCGGCCGAACAGGGCGCCCAGCCAGTAGAGGACGACGGCCCCGGCGACCGAGCCGAGGGTCGTCCAGGTCAGCGCGGAGGCGAGGCTGATCACGCCCTGCCCGGCGGCGAAGCCCGTCAGCGGCAGGATCACCTCGCTGGGCAGCGGGGGGAACAGGTTCTCCAGCGCGATCGCCAGGCCGGCCCCGGGGCCGCCCAGGGTGTCGACCAGGTCGGCCGCCCAGCCGGCGAAGCCGTCGGCGGGCTGCTGGGCGATGGCGAGGACGATGTGCGGCATGCGGGCTCCAGGGTGGTCGCGGTGCCGGCGCCTGGTGCGCCCGGCTCTGCCCTCCACGCTAGGAACCGCAGGTCAGCGCCGGTATGCGGGTTTCCGGCGGACGCCCTGTGGTTTTCCGTACCGCCGCACCCTGTGGTTTTCCGCAGGGGCGGAGAATCCGGTGGCGGCTGGCGTGGCCGCCTTGTCAGGATGGCGCCATGGACGACGCATTCACCCTGGCCTGGCAGTATTCCGCCGGACTGGTCTTCCCCGAGGACCTGCCGATGGCCGCCGCCGGGCTGCTGGCGGCGGGCATCGGCGGGGACTCGCCCGCGCTGTGCGACCTCGCGGGGCGGCCGGGCCGGGGCGAGCCCCCGGTCGAGCTGACGGAGCTGCTGTGGCAGGCGATGGCGGAGCTGGGCCTGCCGGTGCCGGACGACGGCTTCGTCCAGCGCAGCCTCCTGCACCACACGGCGGCCCGGCTGGTGTCCGGGGAGATCACGCCGGCTGAGGCCGTCGCCGCGCTCTGGTCCCGGATCGACGAGCGCACGACCGGGGCGGAGCGGCGGCTCGCGGAGCTGGTCGACCAGGTCTGCTGCCCGGGCTGCGTCGACACGTGGCCGGTCGAGGTGACGCGGGACTGGGAGCGGGAGATGAGGGCGGCGGCCGTCGAGGTGGCGTCGGCGCCCGACCACCGGAACGCCACCTCCTGGCACCGGGGCTGAACGCGCCTCGCCCGCCGGGCGGCTGGCGATCAGTCGTTCGGCGGCTCAGCGGTTCAGTGCGGCCACGGTCTCCCTGGTCAGCTCCCGCGCCCGGGCGACGGTGGCCGTCAGCTCCGCCGCCGACCCGCCGGGCTCGGCGAGCAGGCCGTGCGCGCGCCTGCCGAAGTACGGTGGGGCGTCCGGCAGTCGACCGGCGGCGGCCAGCGCGCCCTTCTCGTTCAGGCACCAGCGGCGGTGGTGGGCGAACAGGGCCTGGACCAGGATGCCGACGGCGTGCGACAGGCAGAGCGAGACGTGCAGGGCGTCGGCGCGGACGGCGCTCTTCGCGGCGGTGTCGAGCAGGAAGCCGGCCTCCCAGGTGGCCGCGGTGAGGGCCCCGCGCAGTGGTTCCGGGTAGTCGGCGGTCTGCCGCTTGAGCCGCGTCAACTCCCCGGTGGGGTCGGCCAACGGCTGCCCGAGGGCGACCTCGCCCGGGTAGCAGGGCGACCAGAAGCCGAGCGGGTGGCCGGCCTGCGTCCCCACCTCGTAGCGGCCCGCGCGGCAGTCCGCCCACACCCGTCCGACCCGGTCGAGGTCCCGCAGGATCCAGTCCACGGCGACGCCGTCGACCCGCAGCCACGCCCCGCCGTTGACCCACGGGCCCCAGCCGCCCGGGCCGGCCACCTCGGTCTCCGGCCCGGCGAGCGCCCGCAGCGCGTCGAGGTCGGGGCCGCCCCGGTAGTACACCCCGAGGTCCCAGTCCGACTCCGGCCGCTCCTCGCCCCGCGCCCGGCTCCCGCCGAGCATCACTCCCACCACGCCCGGCACACGGGCGAGTTGACCGGCCATGTCCTCGATGATCGCGCGCATGAAGGAGATTCTGGCAGGAGAAGCGGTGTCCGCCCGGGAATTTCGGATGCGGTGGTGGCGTCCGCGGAGGCGTACCCACTCCTCGCCACTCTCAACGTACAGCGCACGGGGGGCCTTGCCGCAAGGCCCCGGTGGTGACGCAGAATCACCGCTTCGAGGACGCAGGTCCGCGAAGCACGGAAGCAGATCCGCGAAACGGGGAGTCACGAAGTGCGAGTGGTGTTGTCGACGTACGGGTCGCGCGGGGACGTCGAGCCGATGGCCGCGCTGGCGGTGCGGCTGAGGGAACTCGGCGCCGAGGTGCGGGTCTGCGCGCCGCCGGACGAGGAGTTCTCGGGGCGGCTGGCCGAGGCCGGAGTCGAGCCGGTGCCGGTCGGTCAGTCGGTGCGCGCGCTGGTCAGCGGGCCGCCGCCGAAGCCCGGGGAGCTGCCCGCGCGCGCCGCCCGGCTGGTCGAGCAGTTCCACGCGGCGGTGCTCGGGGCGGCCGAGCCGGGCGGCGCGGTGCTGGCCACCGGGCTGTTCCCGGCGGCGGCCGGCGCACAGGCGGCGGCCGAGCAGCTGGGCGCCCGCTTCGTGTACGTGGCCCTCCAGCCGACCGTGCTGCCCTCCCCGCACCACCGGCCGTTCGAGTACCCGATGCTGCCCTACCCGCCGGAGGCGACCGACCCCCGGGAGCTGTGGGAGCTCAACATCGGGACGATGAACGCGCTGTTCGGCGACGCGGTCAACTCCCGCCGGGCGGCGGTCGGACTGCCCGAGGCCGACAACGTCCGGGACCACGTCCTCACCGGCCGGCCGTGGTTGGCCACCGACCCGCTGCTCGACCCGTGGCCGCGGCCCGCGGAGGCGGACCCGTCCTGGCCCGAGGCGGTGCAGACCGGCGCGTGGATCCTGCCGGACGAACGCCCGCTGCCCGCCGACCTGTCGGACTTCCTGGCGGCCGGCGAGGCGCCGGTGTACGTCGGCTTCGGCAGCATGCCGCTGCGCGACCCGGCGGGCGCCGCCCGGGTCGCCGTCGAGGCGGTCCGGGCGCAGGGCCGCCGGGTGCTGCTCGGCCGCAGCTGGGCCCGACTGGCGGAGGTGGACGGGGCCGAGGACTGCTTCGCGGTCGGCGAGGTCAACCAGCAGGCGCTGTTCCCGAAGGTGGCCGCCGTCGTCCACCACGGCGGCGCGGGCACCACCACCACGGCCGCCCGGGCCGGGGTGCCCCAGGTGCTGGTCCCGCAGATGGTGGACCAGCCGTACTGGGCCGCGCGGGTGGCGGAGTTGGGCATCGGCGCCGCCCACGACGGCCCGACCCCGACCACCGTGTCCCTCACCGCCGCCCTGCGCCGGGCCCTCGCGCCCGCCACCCGGGAGCGCGCCGCCGCCCTCTCGGCCCGGGTCCGCACGGACGGTGCGACGGCCGCCGCGAAGCTGCTGCTCGGCTGAGGGAGACAGGGGCGCGGGAAGTCGGCCCGGCCGACGTCCCGCGCCTGCCCCGGGCTCAGGAGGCCGGTTCGGTGAGGTACTTGGCACCGGCGTCCGGGAGCTTGTTGCCGTCCTTGTCGAAGAACTGCCAGGACTTCGCCCGCATCGTCCCCGGGCGGGCCACCACCAGCTCGCGGATCGGGGAGTCGGCCACGGTGACGGGCGTCGGCTCCGTGGTGCTGCCGTCCGCCCAGGTCACCACCACCCGGCCGACGTCCGGTCCGATCGAGAGCAGCACCACGTCCAGCGGGGCCACGGTGTCGCCCTTGCCCCGGTGGCCGACCAGGCCGCCGCCGAAGACGGTCCGGTTGCGCGGGTCGACCTTGCCCGGGGCCGCCTGGGCGCCGTCGGAGTCATGGCTGAGCCGCACCCCGTCCACCGTGAAGTAGACGTTGGTGACGTCGCAGTCCGGCTGCCAGTACCGCTGGACGTACTCCTCCGTCGGCTTGGAGATCTCCGAGTCGTACCTGCTGCGCTCCTCCCACACCGCCGTCGCCTGCTCGAACGCCCGCTCCCGGGGGGCCTCCGGCCACAGCGCCTCCCACAGCTGCCACTGCTTGCCGTCCGGGGTCAGGCCCTGGCCGAGCAGCACCCGGACCGGGGTCAGCGGGTTGCGGAAGGCCGGGGCGGTCCCGTTCGGCGGGAGGGGGGTGCCCAGCCCGGGGGTGTTCGCCACCGTGAGCGTGGGCGCGGGCGCGGCGCCGACGCCGGCCGGACCGATCCCGTGGGCGGGCGCCGGGCCCGGGCGCAGCTGCGCCAGCGCCCCGCCGGTCAGCGCCACCGCGGCGGCCAGCGCCGCCGCGCCGACCACCGTACGGCGGCGGTGCCGCAGCCGTCGGCCCCCCGCCAGGATGTCCGTCACCGGCGCCGGGCCGATCCGCGCGCCGGCCGCCGCCTCGGCGAGGCCGAGCCCCACCCACAGGTCCGTGCCGTCGTCCCCGCCCACCCCGTCCGGTTCCCGGTCCATGCCGCCCCTCATGCCGCTCCTCCGATGTGCGTCGTGTCCTTGAGTCCCACCAGTGCCGTGACCTGCCGCAGCCGCGCGATGCCCTTCGCCGCGTGGCTGCGCACCGCGCCCACCGAGCACCCCATGGCGGCCGCCGTCTGGCTGTCGCTCAGGTCCTCCCAGTGCCGCAGCACCACCGCCTCGCGCTGACGCGGCGGCAGGGTGGCCAGCGCGGCCAGCAGGGCCCCGCGCTGGTCGGAGCGGGCGTAGCCGTCCTCCACCCCCGCCGCGTCCGGCACCGCGTCCACCAGCATCTCCGGCGCCCGGCGGCGCCAGCGGCGGGCGTGCTGGTTGACCAGGATCCGCCGCACATAGGCGTACGGATCGTCGGCCCGGCGTACCTTCGACCAGGCCGCGCAGGCCTTCTCGGCGGCCGACTGCACCAGGTCCTCGGCCGCGTACTGCTCGCCGGCCAGCAGGTACGCCGTCCGTACCAGGCGCGGCCAGACCGTGACGATGAACGCCTGGAACCCGTCGTCCCGATCGTCTTTCGCTTCTCCCATGAGCACCTCCGAGCACCTCCTTCACCCGTCCAGAGCCCGGGGGCGGTCGAAAGCGCTTACCCGCGGCCGCGGCGGCTTCACATCGCTTGGGGAACGGCGGCGGGGACACTACGATCCGCCGAATGATCATTTCTCATGACGTAGCGGGCAGTGGGCCCGCCGTGGTGCTGCTGCACTCCTCGGTGTGCGACCGGCGGATGTGGGACGCGCAGTGGCAGCCGCTGGTCGACGCCGGACACCGGGTGGTCCGCTGCGACTTCCGCGGCTTCGGCGACACGCCGCTCGCGGACGCCCCGTACAGCGACGCCGGGGACGTCCTGGCCCTGCTCGACCACCTGGGCATCGGGACCGCCGCCCTGGTCGGCGCCTCCTACGGCGGCCGGATCGCCCTGACGGCGGCCGCGCTGCGCCCCGAGGCGGTCACCAGGCTGGCCCTGCTCGGCGCGGGCATGCCCGGACACCAGCCCAGCGACACCCTGCGCGCCTTCGGCGGGCGCGAGGACGAGCTGATCGAGGCCGGGCGGATCGACGAGGCCGTCGAGCTGAACGTCGAGTCCTGGCTCGGCCCGGAGGCCGACGAGCGGACCCGCGCGCACGTCCGCCGGATGCAGCGCCACGCCTTCGACGTCCAGATGACGGCGACGGTCGGCTCCGACCGCGAGGACGTCGACCTCGGCCGGATCACCGCCCCCACCCTGGCCGTGTCCGGCGCCCACGACTTCCCGGACTTCCGGGACATCGCCGCCGCCCTCCCCGCCCTCCTCCCCGACGCCCGCCACCAGGAGCTCCCCTGGGCCGGCCACCTCCCCAGCCTGGAGCGCCCGGCCGAGACCACCGCCCTGCTGCTCGCCTTCCTCCACGAGGACGGCCCGGCCGCGCGGTAGCGGCGAGCCGTGCGGTGGCGACGGCGGTGAGCCCGTCGCGGGGCAGCCCGTCGAGGGAAAGGCCGGACCCGAACGTGTGTCGGGAGCCATGATGACGGGGTGCACTTCACCACGGAATCCAGCGCGGACGGCGTGACGCAGCGCCACTTCACCCTCGACGGCGCGCCCGGAGTGCTCTGGCAGCCGGACGGATCGACCCTCGGCGGGCGGCCGTTGGTGCTGCTGGGGCACGGTGGCGGCCAGCACAAGCTGGGTCCGGGACTGGTGGACCGGGCCCGGCGGTTCGTGCGGCGGCACGGGTTCGCGGCGGTGGCGCTGGACGCGCCGGGGCACGGGGAGCGGACGCGCAGCGCCCAGGACGAGCGGTTCGCCACCGAGATCTGGGAGTTGATCGCGGCGGGCCGGCCGGTCAGCGCCTGGGTGGCGCGGCACACGGCGGCGCTCGCGGAGCGGGCGGTGCCGGAGTGGGTGGCGGTGCTGGACGCGCTGAGCGGCGAGGCGGAGCGCCCCGGTCGGGCTGAGGGCCCCGGACAGACGGAGCGCCCCGGTCGGGTGGAGGACCCCGGACACGCGGAGGGCCTCGGGCCGGTCGGGTACTGGGGGTTGTCGCTGGGGAGCGCGATCGGCATCCCGCTGGCGGCGGCCGAACCGCGCGTCGCCGTCGCGGTGTTCGGGCTGACGGGGCACGCGTCGCAGACGGAGGCGGCGGGGCGGGTCGGCGTGCCGGTGGAGTTCCTCCTCCAGTGGGACGACGCGCTGGTCCCGCGCGAGGGGGCGCTGGCGCTGTTCGGCGCGCTGGGTTCGCGGGAGAAGACGCTGCACGCCAACCCCGGGGGCCACCTGGAGGTGCCGGAGCCCGAACTGGAGTCGTCGGAACGGTTCCTGGCGCGGCATCTGATCCGGGCGGGAGCGAGCGCGGCCCCGGCATAGCCGATGCCAACCGTCAGTAAAACTTCGCAAAGGATTTCTCCCTGCAACGAACCCGACGGACCGTGACTTCAACAGATTGTTGCAGCTCAGCGGCCCGATGGTCACCCTTCGTGGATTTGGCATAACACCCCGTACCCCCTGGACTTCGCAAACCATAGGAGTACGGTTCCGGAGGAATCGCCGGGGCCGACATTCAGGCAGGCCGGCCGTACCGGAAAATTGGTGCGCAGCATGGGTTTGCAACAGGGTGGGGAGAGCGCCTCGGTGGCGACTCGTCCGATATCCGCCAGGGTGGTCGCGGAGGTCCTGCGCGGCGTCGCGCAGGTCGATTTCATGCCGTCCGTCGTCTGCGGACTCTTCTTCGTGGCCGCACTGTTCGCCGCCGACTGGCGGTACGGCCTCTACGGACTGCTCGGCAGCGCCGTCTCCACCGCCGTCGCGTACGGGCTCGGGCTCGACCGGGAGACCGTCGGGGCGGGGCTGCACGGGTACAACGGCTGCCTGGTGGCGCTGAGTTGCGCGGTCTTCCTGGGTGCCGGGCACCCGGCGACGGTCGCGGTGGCGGCCCTCGGGTCCGCCGTCGCCGTGGTGGTCACGGCGGGGCTCGGGGCGCTGCTCGCCACCTGGCGGCTGCCCGCGCTGACCGCGCCGTTCTGCCTGGTCGCGACGGCCGTCACGGCGGCCGCCCCCGGCTTCCGGCGGCTGTGGCAGGGCGCGGGCGCACCCGCCGCGCTGCCCGTCCCGGCCGCCGGGCCGACCGGGCTGAGCTGGGACCAGCTCTGGCACGGCTTCTTCGCGAACATCGGTCAGATCTTCTTCATGCCGCAGTGGTACGTCGGACTGCTGTTCCTCGCCGGGCTGTTCGCGGCGAGCCGGCTCGCGGGCCTGATGGCCTGCGCGGGGAGCGCCACCGGGCTGCTCACGGCCTGGGTGTTCGGCGCCCCCGGCGAGGCGGTCGGGCAGGGCCTGCTCGGGTACAGCGGCGTCCTGGTCGCCCTCGCGCTGTGCGGGGTGTTCCTGGCGCCCGACGCCTGGAGCGCGGCGTACGCCCTGGTCGGTGCGGCCGGCGCGACCGTGCTCACGCCGGCGCTCGGCGCGGCCTCCGCGCCCTTCGGCGGTCACGCCTTCACCTGGCCGTTCGTCCTGACCACACTGCTGTTCCTGGCGGCGGTGCCGGCCGTCCCCCGCCTGCGCCGGACTTGATTCCGCGTCCGGCGCCGCCGAATTCATCTGATGTCGAGTAACCCCGGGCTCACCGAAGCCCCTTGAGCATCTTTCTGCATTCCATCGGATTCTCGGAAAGGAAGAGTGATACCCGTGAATCTCTCGCCGCGTGAGATCGACAAGCTGTACATCTACGTCGTCGCCGATCTGGCCCGCAAACGCCGGGACCGCGGCGTCAAGCTGAACTACAGCGAGGCCTGCGCGCTGATCAGCGAGGCGATCATGGAGGGTGCCCGGGACGGCCGCACCGTCGCCGAGTGCATGGAGATCGGCAAGCAGGTCGTCGGCGGCGAGGACGTCATGCCGGGCGTGCGCGAGATGCTCCCGCTGCTCCAGGTCGAGGCGGCGTTCGTGGACGGGACCAAGCTGGTCTCCTGCCACGACCCGGTGGGTGCCTGAGTGATGACCCGGTCCCATGCCGCCACCGTGGTTCTGGTCGGCGGCCACGAGAGCGACGGCGGCCGGGACCTCGCGGCGCTGGCGGCCCGCGAGTCCACCGTGCACGCCGCGGCCCCCGCGGGCCGTCCGCTCACCGAGGCCGTCCGGTCCGCGCTCGCCGCGGCGGAGGACGGGCCGGTGTGCGTCGTACCGATGACGCTCGGCCGCGACCCGAAGCTCGTCGCCGACACCGCCCGGGCGCTGCGCTGGCTGGCCGCCGCGGAGGGCCGCGGACGGCTCGCCCTGACCGCGCCCTTCGGCGCCGCCGACCACCTGATCGGCTGGCTGCGCGCCGCCGCCGGCCCCGCCCCCGACGGCGCGGTGCTGGTCACCGCCCCGGCGGCCGGCCCCTTCGAGGACGCCGAACTGTTCCGGATCGCCCGCCTCGCCCGCCAGTACGGGCGGCACCGGTGGGTCGAGGTCGCCTTCGACGGCGGCGACCCGGACCCGGCCGACGGCGCCGAACGCTGCCGGCTGCTCGGCGCCCGCGAGGTGACGGCCGTTCCGGCCTCCTTCGGACCGGCCCTGCGCACCGCGCTGCCCGGCGTACGGGACGGCGGCCCGCTGCTGCGGCCGTCCGCCGTCGCCGGGGTGGTCGCGGCCCGGACGGCGGCGGCGCTGCACCTGCTCGGGCACGGGGAGGACGGCATCCTGGCCGGCCTCGACGCCGAGCACGGGCACGGCTACGCGCACAGCCACGGGCCGGGGGAGCAGAGCCACGGTCACAGCCACGGGCCGGGCGGGCACCAGCACGGCCACGCGCCGGGCGGGCACCAGCACAACCATGCGTCGGGCGGGCACCAGCACGGCGATGCTCCCCACCCGCACCACCCCAGCCATACCCACGAACCCGCACACACCCCCCACTGACCCGGCAGAGAGGAAGGCCAGCCATGTCTGGTGGCGCCGCGTACCTGTACGGCGACGACCCGGTGGAGATCAACGCCGGCCGCGCCAAGGCCACCGTCACGGTCAGCAACACCGGTGACCGGGCGATCCAGGTCGGATCCCACTACCACTTCTTCGAGGCCAACCGCGCCCTCGACTTCGACCGCAACGCCGCCTTCGGCAAACACCTGGACATCCCGGCCGGCACCGCCGTCCGGTTCGAGCCGGGCGACACCAAGGACGTCACGCTCGCCGAGTTCGGCGGCCACCGCCGCCTGGTCGGCTTCGCCAACCTCGTGGACGGCGGCATCACCGCCCCCGCCACCCGCGCCCGCGCCGTCGACCGGGCCATCGCCCTCGGCTTCAAGGGCACCAACCTCGACCACAAGGAAGACCGGCCCCGGGACTTCCACACGGAGACCCACCCGGAAGGCGACCGCTGATGGCCATCCTCTCCCGCAGGCAGTACACCGACCTCTTCGGCCCCACCGTCGGCGACCGCTTCCACCTCGCCGACACCAACCTCCTGGTCGAGGTCGAACAGGACTTCAACCAGGGCCACTACGGCGACGAGGCCGTCTACGGCGGCGGCAAGGGCATCCGCGACGGGATGGCCCAGGACCCGGCCGCGACCTCCCTCCAGGGCGCCCTCGACCTGGTCATCACCAACGTGGTCGTCATGGACGCGGTGCTCGGCGTGGTCAAGGGCGACATCGGCGTCAAGGACGGCCTGATCGTCGCGGTCGGCAAGGCGGGCAACCCGCACACCCAGAGCGGCGTGCACCCGCGGCTGGTGATCGGCCCCGGCACCGAGGTGATCTCCGGCGAGCACCTGATCGCCACCGCCGGCGGCATCGACACCCACATCCACTTCATCGCCCCGCAGCAGGTGCAGGAGGCGCTGAGCAACGGCATCACCACCCTGATCGGCGGCGGCACCGGCCCGTCCGACGGCACCAACGGCACCACCTGCACCCCCGGCCCGTGGAACATCCACCGGATGTACCAGGCCGTCGAGGACCTGCCGGTCAACGTCGGCCTGCTGGGCAAGGGCAACGGCTCGCTGCCCGGCGCGCTGCGCGAGCAGGTCGAGGCGGGCGTGTGCGGCCTCAAGGTGCACGAGGACTGGGGCAGCACCCCGGCCGCGATCGACAGCGCGCTGAGCGTCGCCGACGAGTACGACGTGCAGGTGGCCATCCACACCGACACCCTCAACGAGTCCGGCTACTTCGAGGACACCCTGTCCGCGATCGACGGCCGCACCATCCACACCTTCCACACCGAGGGCGCGGGCGGCGGCCACGCCCCCGACATCATGCGGATCGCCGGCGAGCCCAACGTGCTGCCGTCCTCCACCAACCCGACGCTGCCCTACACCGTCAACTCGGTGGACGAGCTGCTGGACATGGTGATGGTCTGCCACCACCTCAGCCACAACATCCCCGAGGACGTCTCCTTCGCCGACTCCCGGGTCCGCGCCGAGACCATCGCCGCCGAGACCGTGCTGCACGACGAGGGCGTCATCTCGATCTTCTCCTCCGACTCGCAGGCGATGGGCCGGATCGGCGAGTCCTTCACCCGCGCCTTCCAGACCGCCCACCACTGCAAGGACCAGCGCGGCAAGCTGGCCGGCGACAGCGAGCGCAACGACAACGCCCGCGTCCTGCGCTACCTCGCCAAGCTCACCATCAACCCCGCCGTCGCCTCCGGCACCGCCGACCACATCGGCTCGCTGGAGCCCGGCAAGCTCGCCGACATCGTGCTCTGGCCGATCAACTCCTTCGCCGCCAAGCCGAAGATGGTCATCAAGGGCGGCGTGATCAACTGGGCGCTGATGGGCGACCCGAACGCCTCGCTGCCCACCCCCCAACCGGTCTACTACCGCCCGATGTTCGGCCAGTACGGGCGGGCGAAGCAGGCCACCCGGGTGTCCTTCATGTCGCAGGCCGCCGTCGACCTCGGGGTTCCGGCCCAACTCGGCCTGGAGAGCCGGGTGCTGCCGGTGCGGCGGTGCCGTACGGTCGGCAAGCAGCACATGGTGCGCAACGACGCGCTGCCGAAGATCGCGGTCGACCCGGAGACGTACAAGGTCACCCTGGACGGCGAGCCCGCCACCATCGAACCGGCCCGCGAGCTGCCGCTCAACCACCTGTTCTACCTCGCGTGAGCCCCGTCACCGAGACGCGGCCGGGCCTGGATGCCATGGGCGGCCTGGACGCTGTGGACGGCCTGGGGGATCCGGACGCCATGGGCGGCCTGGACGCCCTGCTGGTCTGCCTCCAGCTGACCGACTCGGCCTTCCCCAGCGGCTTCTACACCCTCTCGCACGGGCTGGAGGGCTACGCCCAGGCCAAGGCCGTCACCCCGGACACCCTGCCCGGGCTGCTCGCCGACCTGCTGCGGCACGGCGTCGGGCCGTCCGACGCCACGGCCCTGGTCCTGGCCCACCGGGCGGCCACGGCGGGCGACTGGGAGCTGCTCGCCGAGACCGACCAGCGGCTGCACGCCACCAGGCTCAACCGCGAGCTGCGCCTGGCCGCCACCCGGACCGGTCGCCAACTCCTGGACATCGCCCGGGAGTCGGTGGGCGGCGAGCCGCTGGAGCGGTACGCCGCGCTGGTCGCGGAGAAGCGGGCCCCCGGCTGCCAGGCGGTGGCGGCCGGGGTGGCGTACGCCTCGGCCGGCGTCCCGGTCCAACAGGCCGCCACCAGCGACCTGTTCGCGTTCTGCACCAGCTTCGTCGGCGCGGCGCTGAGGCTCCGGCTGACCGACCACCGCAAGGCGCAGGTGGTGCTGCGGGCGGCCTCCCCGGTGATCCGGGAGGTCGTATCCGCCGCCCTGGAACGGGACTTGGCGGACCTCGGCGGCTGCGTGCCGGTCGCGGACGCCATGTCCGGGCGGCACGAGCGGGCGGAGGCCCGGCTGTTCATGAGCTGACCGCCCGATGCGAACGTGCGCCACAGAAGAACGACCGACAGAAGGAGGAGAGTTGACCGAGAACGTGCTCCGCGTGGGCATCGGCGGACCGGTGGGATCCGGCAAGACGGCGCTGATCGAGGCGCTCGTCCCGGTGCTGATCGCCCGCGGCCACCGCCCGGCGGTCATCACCAACGACATCTACACCCAGGAGGACGCCCAGCACGTGCGGCGCACCCTGGCCGGGATGCTGGACCCCGAGCGGGTCGTCGGCGTGGAGACCGGCGCCTGCCCGCACACCGCCGTACGGGACGACCCGACGATGAACCTCGCGGCCGGCGCCGAGATGCTGGAACGCTTCCCGGACGTCGACACCCTGCTGTACGAGTCCGGCGGCGACAACCTCACGCTGACCTTCAGCCCGGTGCTGGTCGACCTCTTCCTCTTCGTCCTCGACACCGCCGAGGGCGAGAAGATGCCCCGCAAGCGCGGCCCGGGCATCACCGAGTCGGACCTGCTGGTCATCAACAAGATCGACATCGCCCAGTACGTCCGCGCCGACCTCGGGGTGATGGAGTCCGACGCCCACCGGGTGCGCGAGGGCGGACCGGTGGTGCTCACCAACTGCCTGACGGGGGAGGGGCTGGAGGAGATCGCGACCTTCCTGGAGACCTTCCGCAAGGTCCCGGCGTGACAGCCTCCCCGGCTGCGGCGGTGCCCCGGCTCGACCCCCGGCACTACGAGCCGGCCCGCGTCCCGTACGAGGTCCGCCGCCACGCCGGGACGCCCGACACCCTCGCGGTCGGACGTCCCGGCAAGGTCGGGCTGCTGGAGCTGGCCTTCGAACGGGTCGGCGGACGCACCGAACTCACCGGCCACTACCAGAAGTCGCCGCTGCAGATCATGCGCCCGCTCTACTTCGACCCGGCCCGCCCCGACCTCGCGGTCACCTTCCTGATGTCCACCGGCGGCGGCATCCTCCAGGCCGACCGGCTCCGCACCGACCTGCACTGCGGCGCCGACACGGCGGTCCACCTGACCACCCAGGCCGCCACCAAGGTCTACCGGATGGAGCACGACTACGCGACGCAACTGGTCAACCTGACGGCCGGGCCGCGCGCCTACGTCGAGTACCTGCCCGAGCCGGTGATCCCCTTCGTCGACTCGCGCCTCTACCAGCGGACCGTCCTCACCGTCGACCCGGACGCGACCGTGCTGGCCGGCGAGACCGTCCTGGCCGGCCGCCTCGCCCGGGGCGAGCGCAACGCCTACCGGGTGTTCGCCTCGGACCTCGAAGTGCGGCGCCCAGGTGGTGAATTGGTGGCACTGGACACCGTGCGGCTGGAGCCCTCGCCGGGTGGAGGCGGAGGCGGAGGGGGTGGCAGGGGTGTCGGGGTCACCGGGCCGGCGGTGCTGGCCGGGCACGACGTGATGTCCAGCCTGTACGTCCTCAGCCCGCTCGCCCCGGCGGCCCGGATCGCGGACGTCCTGCACGAGGCGGTGGCCGGCTGCGGCCAGGAGTACGGCGAACTGCTCTACGGGGTCAGCGTGCTGCCGCAGGACAGCGGTGCCTGGCTGCGACTGCTCGGCTCCGACACCCGGGCCTGCGCCGCCGCCCTGCGCGCGGCCTGGGACGCGGTCCGGCGGCTGCTGATCGGGGTGCCGGCGCCGGAGCTGCGGAAGACGTAGGGCCGTCGGCCGGCGCCGCCGGTCGTGATCTTCTTCCGGATCCGGCGCAACCCCGGGGCCGGGTGCGCGGTCCTGTCTGGCGTGAACGACGATGCGAGACGGGACGCCGTGCCGGACGAGGCGCGCGAGACGGCGCCGGACGTGGCGCCCGATGCGGTACCGGAGGACGTGCGGGAAGCCGCGCCGGACGGTGTTCCGACGCCACCGGCCCGGCGCCTGGTCAACCGCCGGCGGCTGCTGACGGGCGCCGCCGCCCTGGGCGCCCTCGCGGCCGCCGCCGGCGTCAACGAGTGGGCCCGCCGAAAGAGCTCCCACGGCCCGCGACTCTGGCGGACGACCGCCGCGAGCGGGCGGCTCGTGCTGTCCGCCGACCGCCGACAGGGCCTCTACGCCTCCGGCTTCGACGGCTGCGTGCGCGCCCTCGACCCGCGTACCGGTGAGGTCCGCTGGAGCCGTACGGTCAGCACACCCGACGCCGCCGCTGCCCCGGGCGGCTGGCCGCCGGCCGCCGGGGACGGCGTGGTGTGCGTGGCCACCGACACCCGTCTGCGGGTCCTGGACGCGGCGTCGGGGGAGCAGCGCTGGGAGGCCGCCCTGCCCGACTGGTCCGAGGGCGGGTGGCGGCAAGGCCCCGCCGTCGGCGGCGGCAGCGTGTTCGCGGTGTACGGAAGCTCGGTGCGCTGCTACGACCTGGCCACCGGCGAGCCGCGCTGGACCGGCCCGGCGGGCGCCTCGGCCGCTCTGGCCCTCGGCGGCGGCACCGTGTACGCGGTGGGGAGGCCGAGGGGGCTCCTGGCGCTGGACGCCCGCACCGGCGAGCGCCTCTGGGAGCGCGACCTCGTCGTCAGCGGCCCACTGACCGTCCACCGGGACGCCCTGCTGGTCTCCTCGCCCCCGGAGACGATGGCCTCCACGATCGTCGGCGCACTGGACCCGGCGACCGGCGCGCAGCTCTGGGCGTCCGTCCAGCACGGGGAGCTGAGCTGCCCCCTGTCGGCCGCCGGTCGGACCGTCTACATGGGCGGCGGGGACCGTCTGTTCGGGTTGGACACGACGACCGGCGACTGGGTCTGGAAGGCCAACACCTTCGCCGGTCGGAAGGGCGGGACCCCTGCCATGGTCGCCACCGAGGACGGCGTCTACGCCTGGTCGGGGGACGGCCGGCTGTGGGCGTTCGACCCGTCGACGGGCGGGATGCGCTGGCAGGACGATTCGGAGGAGGTCGGCCGGATCTCGCTGGCCGCCGCCGGTGGGACCGTCTACCGGGGCGGCCCGGGCGGCGTTCTCGCGCTGGGCGCCCTGCCGTCGCCGCCGTCGGCCTGACCGGGCGGGTTCAGGAGCGGCCCGTCCCGCCCAGCTCGCCCGGTTCCATGGCCGCCAGGCGGGCGACCTGGCGGTGGCTGAGCTCGACGGTGCGGTTCATGTGCCGCAGGAGGAAGGCGAGTTCGGCTTCGCTGTCCTCGGCGAAGACGGCCGCCCAGTCGGTGGACAGCTCGCGCCACACCTCCCCGAAGCGCTCCAGCGCCTCGGGGAGGACCGCGACCAGCACCCGGCGGCGGTCGGCCTGGTCCCGCTGCCGGGCGACCAGCCCGGCCTTCTCCAGGCGGTCGACCAGCCGGGTGGCCGAGCCGCTGGTCAGCCCGGTGAGCTCGGCGATCCGGCCGGTGGTGACCGGCCCGTCCTCCAGGGTGAGCAGGTTGAGGCACTGGACGTCGGTCGGGTGCATGCCCAGGTGGTCGGCGACGGCCTGGTTGAACAGCACGTACGAGGCCAGGTAGCGGCGCGAGACCGGCCATAGCCGGGCCATCAGTTCGTCGCGGGTCGTCGTCATGGGGGAAGGGTAACCGGCTGCCCGATAATTGTTTGCGCCATGCAGAGATCTTTCTCTATGTTGTCTGCATGACGCAGATAACTGAGTCCGCAGCCCCCCGTGCCCGCCTCCTCCCCGTCGCCGTCACCGGCGCCACCGGCGCCCAGGGCGGCGCCACCGCCCGCGCCCTCCTCCGCGCCGGCCGCCCCGTCCGCGCCCTCACTCGGAACCCCGGCTCGCCCGCCGCCACCCAGCTCGCCGCACTCGGCGCCGAACCGGCCCGCGCCGACTTCGACGACCCGGCCTCGCTCGCCACCGCCCTCGACGGCACCGGCGCACTGTTCGCGATGTCCACCCCGTTCGGCACCGACCTCGGTGTCGAAGTCCGCCAGGCCACCGCCCTGCTGGACGCCGCCCGGGCAGTCGGAAGCGTCCGGCACGTCGTCTTCACCTCGGCCGCGAACGCCGACCGCTCCACCGGCATCCCGCACTTCGACAGCAAGCACCGCATCGAACAGCACCTGGCCGGCCTCGGCCTGCCCTGGACCGTCCTCGGCCCGGCCGCCTTCATGGAGAACTACGCCAACGACTGGACCCTCCAGTCCCTCCGCGACGGCGTCTTCCACCTCCCCATGCCCCCCGGCGTCCCACTCCCCGTGATCGCCGCCGACACCATCGGCACCTTCGCCGCCCACGTCCTGGCCGGGCCTGACGCCTACGCGGGCCGCCGCATCGACATCGCCTCCCAGTGGCGCACCGGCGAGCAGATCGCCGCCGCGATCAGCGCCGCCAGCGGCCGCCCCATCCGCTTCGAACAGGTGCCGCTCTCGGTCGTGGCGGCCCACTCTGAGGACCTCGCCACGATGTTCCGCTACTTCCAGGCCCCCGGCCTCACCATCGACACCGCCGCCCTGCACGCCGAACACCCCACCATCGACTGGCAACCCCTGGAGACCTGGGCAGCGGCCCGCACCTGGCACCTCTGAGGGCTTCAGGCGCCCGCAGTGACCTTGGGTGCTGAGACCTTGATCAGGTTGATCGTTCCAGCCTGGTACACGTCGCCGTTGACGGTTCCGCCCGTGACCTGATTGGCGGTCGAGATCCTTGGAACGCTACCCATCCGACCTAGGCCAGCCGCTCCACGAACTTGCGCTGCCACGGTGTTTCGACGGCGTGCCGGCTGTAGTGCTCCCGCACGTACGCCACTGCGTCGGCGGCCGGGACGCCGTCCAGGACGGCGATGCAGGCGAGTGCGGTGCCTGTGCGGCCCCGGCCGCCGGCGCAGGCGAGTTCGACACGTTGGGTGGCGGAGCGTTCCCAGGCTTCGCGGAAGGCGTCGGTGGCGTCCGTGCGGTCGGTGGGGAGGCGGAAGTCGGGCCAGCGTACCCAGCGGCTGGGCCAGTCGACGTGTGGCGGGCGGCCCAACAGGTAGAGGCCGAAGTCGGGTCGGGGGCCGGGTGGCAGGGGCTTGCCGAGGCCGCGGCCGCGCAGGAGGCGGCCGGAGGGCAGGCGCAGGAGCCCGGGGGTGGTCGGGTCCCAGGTGGTCGGGCCCGGGGTGGTGGGGTCGGTCATGTCGGCTATTCCTCAGGTGGGGGAGGGGTGTTCAGGATGCCGCGTGCAGTCCGACCGGGCCGCGGGGCAGTCCGGCGCGGTGGGCCAGGGCGGCGGCTTCGCCGCGGGAGGAGACGTCGAGTTTGGCGAGGATGTTGGCGACGTGGAACTTCACCGTCGACTCGCTGATGTGGAGCGCCGCCGCGATGTCCCGATTGCGGCGGCCCCGCGCGAGCTGGTCGAGGACCTCGAGTTCGCGCGGTTGGAGGCCGTCGAGGGGGTCGGTGGCGAGGACGGGTTCGGGCAGGGCGAGCGGGAGGTCGACGGTCACGGTGGTGCCCCAGCCGGGGACGGCTTCGACGCCGTGGCGTCCGCCGAGGGCGGTGATGCGGTCGGCGGTGCGGTGGACGGTGAGGGCGTCGGCGGTGAGCAGGCCGAGGCCGTCGCCGCGTACGACGGCGCGCAGTTGGCCGTCGGCGGTGAGCTGCCAGCTGACGTGCAGCCGGGTCGGCTTCTCCTGTTCCAGCATCAGCAGGACGGCCACCCGGACGGCGTCGCGGGCGGTGTGGGCGGCGTCCGCCGGGACGGAGCGGTCGGCTTCCGGCGGGGGTGCGACGTCGAGGTGGACCCGGGTGTGCCGCAGCAGCGGGCGCAGTTCGCGGACGAGTCGGGCGAAGGCGGCGTCGGCGGGTTCCTCGCTGAGGGTGCGGTCGAGTTCGGCGCCCTGGCGCAGGTCGAGCAGGGCGGTGACGGCCAGTTCGGTGGCGTTGCGGCGGGCGGTGGCGTCGTCCAGGCCGGTCGAGCGCAGCGGGGCCAGGATCGCGGTGAGCGCGGCGCTGTGGGTGCCGGTGAACTCGGCGATGGCGCGGGCGCGGGCGTTGGCGGAGGCGCGGGAGGCGGCGGTCTGGGTGGGGGCGGCGTCGGTGGCGCGGTGGTCGGAGTGGGCGATGACCAGGTCCCACAGCTGTTGCAGGACGGCGAGTGCCCCGGGGGCGACCGGTTCGGTGCCCGCCCGGACGAGGACGAGGACGGCGCCGCTGTCGTTGCCCGGCGTGGTCGTGACGACGACGACCGGCCGGGATTGTCCGGCGAGTTCGGACTCGCCCTGCCAGGGGCGGCCGGCGGAGGTGGTCGCGGCCGCCTGTTCGGCCAGCCGGGACAGGTCCAGCGTGCTGATGGCGGCGGTGAGTTCGGGCGGGCCGTAGCTGTGGGAGGGGTTGAACGTGCAGACGCCGCTGAGCTGCGCGAGCGCCGTGTGCGGGACGAGGGTGCCGAGCACGTCGGACAGGCGCAGCAGGAGGTCCGGCCGGGGAGCGCGCAGCACCTCGACGGCCCGTGCGAGCGCGTCCTCGGGGCGGCCCCAGCGGTCGCGCCAGGTCCCGTCCGTGTGCGTCCCGTCCGTGTGCGTCACGTCCGTGCGCGTGCGCGTGCCCGTCCCGCCCGTGCCCGTGGCGGTTCCGGGCGGCTCAGTGGTGTCCATGCGGTCCAGCCTAGTTCGGGCGCCGCCGGGCCCGCCTGGCCGTTCGGACAGGTCGAACCGTCCGAAGGACTGGCTGGGCCGCCGTTGCCCCGGTCGCAGGATGGAAGACGTCGGAGGCAACAACTCCCCTGGAACCGAAGGACCTTCCCATGACCAAGGCGATCGCCTTCCCCGAGTTCGGCGGCGCGGACGTGCTGCGCCCGATCGACATCGAACTGCCCGCCCCGGGCCCCGGCCAGGTGCGGGTCGCGGTCCGCGCGGTGGGCGTCAACCCGCTGGACCACAAGCTGCGCACCGGCGAGCTGGCCGGGTTCTTCCCGGTCTCCTTCCCCTACGTTCCGGGCTTCGAGGTGTCCGGCGTGGTGGAGGCCGTCGGCGCCGAGGTGCGCGGCTTCGCCCCCGGCGACGAGGTGTTCGGCGCCCTGATGGGCGGCGGCTACGCGGAGCGGGCGCTGGTGGACGCGGCGATGCTGGCCCACAAGCCCGCCACCCTGGGCTGGACGGAGGCCGCCGCGATCCCGACGGCGGCCGAGACGTCCGAGCGCGCCCTCGCCGTCCTGGGCGTGCGGCCCGGCGAGACCCTGCTGGTGCACGGTGCGGCCGGCGGGGTGGGCACCGTGCTGCTCCAGTTCGCCCGGGCCCGTGGGATCACCGTGGTCGGCACCGCGAGCGAGTCGAACCACGACCACCTGCGCGAGCTCGGCGCGATCCCGGTGACGTACGGCGAGGGCCTGGCCGAGCGGGTGCGGGCCGCCGCCCCGGGCGGGGTGGACCGGGTGCTGGACGCGGCCGGGCGCGGGGTGCTGCCGCTGTCGATCGAGCTGGTGGGCGGCGCGGACCGGGTGCTGACGATCGCCGACATCCAGGGCGCGCAGGAGCACGGCGTCCGGTTCACCGGTGGCGCCGAGGGCGTCGAGCCCTACTACACGAGCGCCTACGCGGCCGCGCTGGCCCTGCACGAGGCGGGCACCCTGCGGCTGCCGCTGCACCGGGTGTTCCCGCTGGCGGAGGCGGCCGAGGCGCAGCGGGTCAGTGAGGGCGGGCACCTGCGCGGCAAGATCGTGCTGACGGTCTGACAGGCACACGGCGCCCGCCCTGTCCCTGTCTGCCCGTTTTGCTTCCGTTTTGCATTGGCTGCGCCATTTCCGTACGGTTTCATCCGTTCGGAGTAATTCGGCAGGCGGACGCGCCGTAAACACGGCGCTACGCCGTCCGGCCGACATGCGGTCCCTCGAACGGTCGACCAGGGTTGGCCGGACGTGGGCGGCACCGGACCGCCTGCCCTGACGGTCAGGAGGACCAGGCGCATGGGTGGAACGGACAGGCGGGCGGTGATCGGCGAGTTCCTCGGGACCCTGCTGCTGGTGCTGCTGGCAGTGGGTGCGGCGGTGCTCGCGGGGGTGGCGATCGGTCCGGTGGGCATCGCGTTCGCGTTCGGCTTCGTGCTGCTGGCGCTCGCGTACGCGCTCGGCCCGATCTCCGGCTGCCACGTCAACCCGGCGGTGACGCTCGGCTTCCTGCTGGCCCGCCGGATCGACGGGCGCACGGCGGTGTCGTACTGGGTGGCGCAGCTGCTCGGCGGCATCGCGGGTGCGGGGCTCGTCCTGCTGCTGGCGAAGCAGATACCGGGGCTGGAGACCCACGGCAAGCTCGGCACCAACGGCTGGGGCGAGCGCTCCCAGATGCACATCAACGCCGGCGGCGCGTTCCTGACCGAGGTCATCCTCACCTTCCTGCTGGTGTACGTCGTCCTGGCGGTCACCCACCGGCTCGCCGCGGTCGGCTTCGACGGGCTGCCGATCGGCCTCGCGCTGGTGGTCGTCCACCTGGTCGGCATCCCGCTCACCGGCACCTCGGTCAACCCGGCGCGCAGCCTCGGCCCGGCGCTGTTCGCGGGCGGCGACGCGCTGTCGCAGCTGTGGCTGTTCCTGCTCGCCCCGCTGGTCGGCGGCGCGCTGGCGGCGGGCGTGCACCTGCTGACCCACCCGCAGCCCAACCTTCCGGTGGCGGAGGCCCTGGCGACGGACGCGCGGGTGTAGTACCCGCCGTCGAGCCGGCGCGGCGGCCGGGACCGTACCGACGGTCC
>NZ_JBHVEU010000074.1:0-25339 GCF_042802075.1 Kitasatospora sp. NPDC057518 | reverse complement strand
CCCCCGTACCACCGGAGAGGGGCGCCCGGGCCCACCAACTCACCACCCCCGCAAGCCGATTGGGAGAAGCACCGTGTACCCGTCCAACCGCATCCGACAGGCGGTCGAGCAGCTGCGCACCGTGCGCGCACACTGGGGCGCGCTGCTCGTCGCGATCGAGACCGCACCGGCCCCCGCGTGGCCGCCCGCCCAGCTCTCCACCCACCTCGCCCGACAGGCCGCCGACGACGAGCTGCTCGTCGACGACCGCGTGCCACTCACCCTGCGCCAGCACCCCGCCCCCGCCAACCTCGCCGCCCTCGACGCCGCGGTGCGCGTCGAACGGCTCGTGTTCGACGCCGCCGACACGCTCGCCGCCGCCGTGCAGCGGCCGATCGAGCGCCGCCCCGTCTCCACGCCCGGCCGGCCGGTCGTGTGGGCCCTCGACGAGGCGGACGCCGCCGACCCCCGCCGGTGGCACTACGCGAGCCCGACCGACCCCGGAAGTCGACGGCACGGCCTGCACTGGGCTGCGATGTTCGTCGAGGGACGCCTGCTCGACGAGGACACCGCGCCCGAGCGGCGCGCCGGCTCGCACACCCGCGGGCCGGCCCTGTTCGGGCTGCTGCCCGAGCACCTCGCCCACGAGTCGGTGCGCGTCGCCGGACAGGCCGAGCACCTCGTACTCGGCGTGCTCGGCCTCGACCGCAGCGAGACCCCGGTCGAGGGGCGTCCCTGCCCGTGGTGCTCCGGCGGGCTCATCCTGCACACCGACCCGCGCACTGCCCCGAGCGTCACCTGCGCCACCGGCCGTACCTGCCCGGCCCCTGCCGACCTCGACCAGCGCGGCCGCCGTACGTGGGTCGGGGTCGAGCTCGTCGAACTGCTCAGCGCCCTCGACCGGCCAGCCTCGTCCTGCGCGGGGTAGACGGTGGCCCGGACCGTAAAGCGGTCCGGGCCGCTATCAGTTTTCAGGGCTGGAATCAGCGCGGATGTGAACCCCGTGGCTGGCCGCGAATAGCTTCAGCGCCCAGACGGCGTTGTCGCATGCAGCGAGATAGTCGGACGCGTCGACGATGCTTGGAGCGCCGCCATGAGCAACCAGGTTCCGTAGCTTCGCCAGTTCCTTGATCGACTCCGTCGAGTTGACGCCGAGGCCGATCATCCTCAGCTCGTCAACCTTGTGCCGAACCGGGAAAGTGCGACGCGCCTCACGACTGAGCGGCACCACTTCACCCCGCCTCTTGACGCTGTCGAATACTCGATTGATCTCCATCTCGACTTCCCGCCAACCGCTAAGGATGGCCGCTTCCGGGTGCTCACGAACCAGAGGCCCCAGGTTGCGACTGATCCTCTGCGGCGCCGTCGGATTCGCCCGCAGCGCCATGTCAAAAAGGATCCCCTCGACCGTGCTTGGTTCGGCTGGTCGACCCGCCCCTACATGGTCCAGACCCTGGCGATACGCATCGGCGGCACCGGGCTCCGGATTGGCGGGGCGCGGGACGGGTCGTGACTGCGGCTCGCCTGGCGATTCTCCCCGCGAACCGTCTGCTGCTTCCGCGAGGGCCGCGGCCTCCTCCTCGACAGCATCTCGGCTCACCGCCTCCGCTCGTTCGAACTCGTCCCCGAACTCGGCCTCCAAGCCGGCGCCCTTGGCGGACTTCATCCTGCGCAGGAGCGCTTTGAACTCACCCCGGAAGAAGATCATCAAGATCAACACGAACAGGGGCCACACCAACGCCTGCACATACTCAAGAACCAGCTTGGCAACTTCCATGCACGGATCATGGCGCAATCCGGGCAGACGTTGTGCCACCTAAGACGAGCCGACGGAGTTCGGGGTCGCGACCGCAGTACCCCAAGGCACACGGCCGCATCATCCCCATATGGAGGGCCGCGGCCCTCCCTACCGGCGCCCGTCGCGCCCGCGAGCCCCTAGCACCGAGAACCCGGTGCCGAGCAATGCGCCCGACGCCGCGTTCAGCGGCTGAGCCAGCGCGATCACCACCATCACGCTGGCGATCGCGACCGTCGGCGCCAAATCCACAACCCAGCGCGGCATGCGCTCGCCGCCGGACGGCCCATCGGCCGAGCCGTTCACCACAGTTCCCACAGAGCATCCCTCTCACGAGCCGTCTAGGCCGGTTGTCGGGCGGCGCCGCTCCGACATCGAGTCTGACAGCTCACCAGCACCTGTTCTTCCTGCCCAGCCACGCCATTTCAGTGGTTCGAATGAGCGCACCCCGATCGGCCACAGAGAGATTGCGCAGAAGAGCGTCATTGGCAAGCAATCAAAGGCAGATTCACAAAAAGATCTTCGAATGATCCAAGTTACGTAACTTTCGCTATATGATTAGAGCGCCAGCACAGGCACTCCGCCTGCATAACTAAAACTCTCAAGTTCTTGAACTCCCGATCTCTGAAACTCCGTACTTCCGGCGCGACAAGGCCAGCCTCCACCAGGGGATTTACGAGCAGGAGGGGCAGCCGACGCCGGCCGACACCGACCCGGCGACAACCGCCGAGCAGTTCATCGAGGCCACCGTCGACGAGGTGCTCGCCGACTACGCCACCGACGACGAGATGCTCGGCGCGCGAGCACTGGCGTGGATCAAGCACCCCGGCCGGGACGAGGGCGCCGCCGCGGTCGCCGGGCGGACCCGCAGCCAACCCCCTTGCGTCGTTATCGATCTGTGACCTAAAGTTGGAGGCGCGTCCGGCGTACCCGGAAACGCACTCCAGGCCAACGGCCCGCCAGCCCTCCCCCGGTGGCGGGCCGCAGCCGCTTCTAGCCCCGCCGCCCCCGACCCGCCCCCTTCAGCGCCGAGAAGCCGCCCGCGAGGAGCGCACTCGACGCCGCGTTGAGCGGCTGCGTCAGCGCGATGGCCATCATCACCGCAGCGACCGCGACCGTAGGCGTCAGATCGACCACCCACTGCGGGACACCATCACCCCCGGGCTCACCGCCCACCGGCCCGTCCACCTCATTCCCCACAGAGCTTTCCCCATCTCATGAACCGTTGTGGCCTGATGCGGGGCGGCGCCGCTCCGAGATCCATCGTCCCAGAGCTGAAACCCCTTGCCCGCAGGGACATTTCGGTCATGCAGGCCTTTCGGAGGCGGAACCCCCATCCGGGCCGCGATGCGCAAAAGACGTACCTTTTTCACTTCTTTCAATCGAAGCTAGATTCTTTAAAAGATCATGGATTGTTCGCGCAGACCGCCCGGTAAGTGCTGTGTTTCTAGCAATCGTTCCACCTTCGCCTTCGATCTGCGTCGTCGACAATGACGAATTTTCGCGAAAGTTGACGCACCTCGAACCAGATCACGGAGGGGGTGACCATGCGCGAGCTGATCAACGAATCCGATCGGGCAGACGTCCGTCGCCTGCACGCCGACGGCCTGTCCCGCAACGCCATCGCCTCCGCGATCGGGCGCAGCAGCTCGACCGTGTCAAAAATCGCCGGCGAGGAGGGGCTCGCCTTCACCGGCGGCGCCCGGACGGCCGCGGCGACCGCGGCCCGGCAGGAAGACCTCGCCGCCGTCCGTCGGGATCTGGTGGGCCGGCTGTACCGGCGGGCTGCGGCGAACCTCGACCGGGTCGAGGCCGGTTCGTACGTGCGGGTCGAGGTGCTGCCGACCGGCGACACGGTCGACGTGGTCACCGAGGACCCGCCGGCGCAGGACGAGCGCCACCACTCACAGGCCATCGGCTCCTATCTGACCAGCGCGGCCCGGCTCGCGGAGATCGACGCCGGCACGTCAGGCCACGAAGTCCGCTCCATGCTCGGCGACTTGGCGAAGGGCTTGCGGGCCGCCTTCGCCGACGAGGACGAAGCGGCCGCCGACGGGGGGTGAGCCGTGCTCGCCCCCGCCGTCGAACTCCCCCTCTCGCGGAAGCAGTTGTGCAGCGTCGCCCGGGCCACCGCCCGTATCAACATCTGGCACGGCTCGGTGCGGTCCGGCAAGACGGTTGCCTCGTTGCTGGCGTTCCTCTTGGCGATCGCGGAGGCGCCGCCGTCCGGGCTGATCATCATCTGTGGCCGCTCGCTGCTGACGATCGAGCGCAACGTGCTGGAGCCGCTCAGCGATCCGGCACTGTTTGGGCCGGTCGCCGGACAGGTGCGGCACACCCGCGGCGCCACCACCGCCGTCATCCTGGGCAGGACCGTCCACCTGATCGGCGCCGCGGACTCCCGGGCCGAGGGCCGACTTCGCGGCCTGACGGCCTACTTGGCGTACGTCGACGAGGCCACGCTGATCCCCGAAGCATTCTGGACTCAGCTTCTCGCCCGACTCAGCGTCCCCGGGGCGCGGGTGCTGGCCACCACCAACCCCGACGGTCCGCGGCACTGGCTGCGGACCGGGTACCTCGATCGGGCGGCCGAACTCGACTTGCATGCTTGGCACTTCGCCTTGCACGACAACCCGAGCTTGTCACCGGCCTACGTCCGGTCCCTGCACGCCGAGTACACCGGCCTGTGGCGCCGGAGGATGATCGACGGCGCGTGGGTGGTCGCTGAAGGGGCCGTGTACGACTGCTGGGATGAGCAGCAGCACGTCGTCGACGAGCTGCCCACGATCACCCGGTACTGGCTCGGAATCGACTACGGCACCACGAATCCTCTCGCCGCCGTCCTGCTCGGATTGGGCGTGGACGGGCGGCTGTACGTCTGCGCGGAGTGGCGCTACGACTCCCGCGCCCGGCGCCGGCAGATGACCGACGCCCAGTACAGCGCCGCCCTGCGCGGTTGGCTCACTGGCTTGGGGGTCGACCCCGAGTGGACGTTCGTCGACCCCTCCGCCACCTCGTTCACCGCGCAGTTGTGGGAAGACGGGCACCCCGGGGTCGCCCGGGCGAAGAACGACGTCGTGGACGGCATCCGGTCGACGTCGACCGCACTCGCCCCCGCCTTCCTGCGGGTGCACCGTTCCTGTGAGGGGCTGCTCGCCGAACTCCCCGGGTACAGCTGGGACCCTGTCGCAGCCGCCGCCGGCGAGGACCGCCCGATCAAGCGCGACGACCACTCCTGCGATGCGCTGCGGTACGTCGTGCACTCCACCCTGCCGGAGTGGCACCACCTGGTCCCCGACCTGATCCCGGAGGAGGTGAGCGCCCATGCCACTGCCTGAGCCCAACTCCCCGTGGCCCCCGAAACGGTGGGCACCGGAGCTCGCCGAGATGGCCGTCGACGACGCGTGGTACTCCGGTGACCCGAAGCGGCTCGCCTCGGTGTACCAAGGGCAGGGCCACCGCCGCGACGGGCAGCGCCGGCTGTGGGGGCGCGACCGCGCACCGGCACCGGACCGCCGCGAGACCCGGCTGCACATCCCGATGGCGGCTGACGTCGCCCGCCGTAGCGCGGGCCTTCTGTTCAGCGAGCCCCCACGACTGACCGTGTCCGACACCGCGTTGCAGGCCCGCCTCGACGAGTTGCTCGGCGAGCACGCCGAGCGCGTGCTGCTCGAAGCAGCGGAGGTGTCCGCCGCGCTCGGCGGTGTCTACCTGGCCGCCGCGTGGGATGCAGCGATCGGCCCCCGGCCGCTCCTCACCACCGTGCACCATGACGCCGCCCTGCCGGAGTTCCGCTACGGACACCTGACCGCCGTGACGTTCTGGCAGGAACTGGAGAGGCAGGGTGCGACCGTGCTGCGTCGGTTGGAGCGGCACTCCCGCGGCCGGATCGAGCACGCCCTCTACGAGGGCACCACCGACAACATCGGCAGGCCGGTACCGCTCACCGAGCACCCGACGACCGCCGCGGTCGTCGACAGCCTCGGCCCGTCCGGCCTGGTCGAGACCGGTATCCCGCAGCTCACCGCCGCCTACTGGCCCAACATCGGCCCCAACCGGACCTTTCGCGGCTCGCCGCTCGGCCGCTCGGACCTGCAGGGCCCGGCGCGGGACCTGTGCGACGCGCTCGACGAAGTGTGGTCGAGCTGGATGCGCGACATCCGACTCGCCCGCGCCCGCCTCATCGTCCCCGGCGCCTACCTGCGCGACCGCGGCCCCGGCCACGGCGCCCACTTCGACCTGGACCGCGAGATCTGGCAGGCCCTCGACATCCCCCCGACCGACGGCATGGGCATCACACTGGCCCAGTTCGCGATCAGGGTCGAGGAACATCGCTCGTCCTCCGACGCGTTCGTGCGGCAGATCGTCCAGAGCACCGGCTACAGCCCGAGCACGTTCGGCCTCGACGGCGACGGGCCAGCCACCACCGCGACGGAGATCATGGCCCGGACCCGCGACTCCATGGTGACCCGCAAGACCAAGATCCGGTATGCGGCCCCGGCGCTCGGGGACATCGTCGAGGCCATGCTCTCTCTCGACCGAGCGCTCGGCTTCTCCCGCCTCACCCCCGAGCGGCCGGGCGTCGAGTTCGGGCCGGCCGTCGCCCCGGACGCGCAGGCCCAGGCACAGACGCTCTCCCTGCTCGCGCAGGCCCAGGCGATCAGCACCGAGACCAAGGTCCGCATGGTCAACCCGGATTGGTACGCCGAGGCGGTCGCCGCCGAGGTCGCCCGCATCCACATGGAGACCGGGCAGGCCGTGCCCGACCCGATTACGTTCTGATCGAGTTTACCCGTGGAATGTTTTCCGCGCCTTCAGATACCGATCATCATTGTAGAAGACGGTGAAAGCGTCCGCAAACCACGGAATCTCTCCGATTCCCCGCCGAAACGCCTCTAGATGCAGAAAGTAGAGAACTTCGACAATGTATCGCACAATGGCCGCACACAAGAACGTACCATTCTTGGCCACATATTCCGACTCCCGCTTAGAGACAAGAAGACCACCAGGCGCTGAGATTCGATCCCCGGTTTCAGAAAAAGCAGTGATATGCGAGAATGGGCCCAGGAGAGCATCAAGGAGCCTGCCCTCCTCCTCGTCGCGTTGCGCATGGCGTTGTGAGCGCCCGGCAAGGAAAGGCCTCCCTATTTCCTCGAACCATCGCGCCACCGGGTCCAGCGGCTTGGCCTTTGGAGAGCCAGTGAGAACATCGAGCCCGTGATACCGATCAAATTTGGCGAAATCAGCAAGCGCTGACATCGCTACAGCAACTAGAGGCGAGGACGGGAGTTCGTATTGAAAATTACTTTGCTCGGCAGATTCCCTGACCGCTCGAACTGATTCGAAGAGTTTTTCAAGGTCGTGACCATAAGTTCTCTTGAAGTCGGTCGATCCGGGGAATTCTCCCACCCTGACTCGGTGCTCCACGAGCATCACCAGCTTCATCAACCGCTCAAGGCCGATTGTGTAATTAAAGAAAGCCCCATAGTAAAACCCCGGGTGATCGGCGTTCGCCTTTCGCATATAAGACAGGCCGATCCCAATTGATTGCTCAGAAAGACTTGCCTCCTGGACAAGTAGGCGCCATTTGACACTTCCCAGGCCGCCCATCGGACTCCCTTCTGATCTTGCCGATCCTGGTGATTGTCCCGTAAGTGGCACTACCTCGCTCAGCTTTTAGGGAGGCTGCCGATGCCTGTCTCCCCGTGGATGGCCGAGGATCTCGCCGAGCGCGTGCGGGCCCTGTACGAGGATGCCGAGCAGCGCCTGCTCGGCATCCTCGCCCGGCAGATCGCCAACGGCCTCGAAGCGCCCGGGTGGGCCGTCGCCAAGCTCGCCGACGTCCAACCATTGCGCCGCGCGGCGCAGGGCGTCGTCGACGCGCTCGGCACCGCCATGTCGACCGAAGTACACGACGTCGTCGCCGAGGCTTGGAACAGGGGCGCGCGGACGGGGCTCGCCGAGCTCGGCGCCCTGGCCGACGTCGACGCCGCGCGCATCGCGGAGTCGACCCCGGCCGGCCGCGCGGTCGACCGGCTCGCCATGGAGACGATCGAGCTCGTCACCGCCACCCACCGCGGCATTCTGCGCGGTGTCGAGGACGGATACCGGCAGGTCGTCTCCGAGGTGGCCGCTACGCCACTGCTCGGCATCGACACCCGCCGCCAGGCCACGCAGAGGGCAATGGAGCGGTTCGCCGACCGCGGCCTACGAAGCTTCGTCGACAAGTCAGGCCGGTCGTGGCAGATGACCAGCTACGCCGAGATGGCCGTACGGACGGCCGTCGGTCGGGCCGCCGTCGAAGGGCAGACCGACCGGCTGCGCGCCGCCGGCGTCGACCTCGTGATCGTCTCGAAAGTTCCGCGTGAGTGTCCTCTCTGCCGCAAGTGGGAGGGCAGGGTGCTCTCGCTCGACGGCCCGGACGGGCCGCGCGAGGTCGAGGTCGAGCACGCCGTCGACGACGGCCGCACCGTCCGCGTGCGGATCGCCGGCAGCGTCGAGCAGGCCCGCCGCGCAGGACTCCAACACCCCAACTGCCGCCACGCCCTGTCGACTTACACCCCGGGCGTCACCGCCGCGGAGCCACCGGAGCCGGCCGACCCCACCGGCTACGAGGCCGGCCAGCGCCAACGCGCGATCGAGCGCCAGATTCGCAAGCACAAGAAGCGCGCCGAGGCAGCGCTCACGCCCGAGGCCCGGCAGGTGGCCGAGCAACGGGTGCGCGACTGGCAGGGCCAAATGCGCTCACACCTCGCCGCCAACCCGGAGTTGAAGCGCCTCAGGTACCGGGAGCAGCCGGGGGCGGGGAACCTCCCCGAACCGCGTCGGCCGGTACCACCGGATGCAGTCGAGGCCGCGAAGGTGCGCGCCGGTGACCACCGGACGCCGGCCGAGATGAGCGACGAGCAGCTCGGCGCCGCCACGCGGCACGGCTCCCTCGACGAGCGCTACCGCGCCAAGATCCGGGCGGAGGCTGACCGGCGGGACGAGCAGGCGTTGCTCGACCGCGTGCGGCCCGGCGGCCGGATGGCCGAGCACCTCACGGAGTTCGGCGACAACGAGCTCGCCCGGATCCTGCCGCTGCTCGACGATCCAGGTGTGCTGCGGGTGGCGGCCGAGCTGGACCAGCGCGACATCGACGCCGCCCTGCCCGGCGCCCGGCGCGACTTGATCGCGCTGTCCGAGCGGCAGCTCGCCGAGCGCGCCCGGCACGCCACCGGCGACGAACTCGCCGCCCTGGCCGCCGAGGCGGACCGCCGGCAGCTGCTCGCCGAGCTGCTGCCCGGCGGCCGGCTGCTGCCCGACCTGTCGGGCGTGGCCAACGACCGCCTCGGGTGGGCGCTGCGCTACACCGACCCCGCCGGGGCCGAGCGCACCGCTGCCGAACTCGACCGCCGCTACCCGCTCGACCCGCCGCCGGCCGCCGCCGGGCGCGGCGTCGAGGCGCAGCTCGCCGACCGGGCCGCCCTCGACGACGCGCTGCGTCCGGGTTCCCGGATGGACGACTGGTCGTGGGTTGACCAGGCGCCCGACGAACACCCGTGGGAACGGTTGCCCGCCGCCGAGCGGTGGTTGGCCGAACGGGAGTGGGCCGAGTCCGGACGCCGGGCCGCGTTCAGCCGCGAGCAGGTGCGGCAGATGTACGACGAGTACGTCTATGCCCAGTGGCTCGACGCTGAGGAGTGGTGCCGCGGCGTGCTGCTGACCAAGCGCGCTCAACTCGACGGCATCGACCCCCTGAGCCTCTTCTCGGGTCCGAACCATGTCGCGTACGCCCGGGCGTCCGAGGAACTTCGCCGGTACTGGGCCGAGGTGTCCCCCCGGACCACGCTCGCCGAGTACACCGAGCACCTCACCGGCGTACGGTCGGCCGCCGCCGACACCGCCCGCAAAACCGGCTCCGACATCATCAACCGCTTTTAGGAGGTGCCGAGTTGGGATTCCGTGCCGACATCGTGCGCGCTGTCGCCTCCGGCCGCGATGCGGCCCGCTCCGGACAGCCGATCACCACCTGTCCTCACCCGCGCAACAGCTTGCTGCGCTCCGCGTGGGTCCGCGGCTACGCCACCGCATGGCCCATGGCCGGGCACCCAACTGGTGACGCACCCCCGACTGTCAGAGCGGCGCCATAGAGTCCATTCGTGACTTGGATGCCGATGTCAGAAGCAGGGAAGCGGCGGTTTCGAGCGGGCCCGCCGAAGTGCGCCAGCTGGTACCCCAGCAGAAACGCGGACATGGTCCGGGCTTGTCGCGAGGCAGCCCTCACAGCGGCCCACGACCCCCAGGCGCGCAAGATGGCAATTAGCTATTTGATGGCCTGGCAGAAGTTCCGATGCGCCATCTGCGGCGACCGGACCACCTTGCAGAAGGACCATGATCATTCGACCGGGCTAGTGCGCGGCGGTCTATGCGAGAGCTGCAACCGCGGCGAGGGCCACGCGAAGACCGCCCCTGTCTACCTGGACTACCGGCGTCGGCATCCAGCGTCAATCTTGGGCGTCCAGATTCCCTACGAAGATCCGTGGACCAAGAAAGCCATCCGGATCTCGCCGAAGAATCCAGACGACCAGTGTTCCAGACTGAGCGCACTCAAGGTCAGCGCAGCCGAGTTCCAGCTGTCCGGTAAGCCGATCCCAGACCACATAGCCATCGCGGCACTGGAGCTCGCCGAAGAGCTCATCAACCCGCAGTAGTCCACCATACGACCACCAACCAGCTCACCAAGGCCCGTACCCCGACCTCCCCGGGGGACGGGCTTTTCCCATTTCCGTCCACGGCCCGGAGGGACCACCCGCCTTGACCACCAAAGCACTTCCGATCCACCCCCGCACCGGACTTCAGGCCGTCGGACTGCGCCGCGACGGTCGCCCGATCTGGCCCGTCCTTGGAGGCTCTGGCGACACCGGCCCCGTCGGCGGCCCCGGCACTGGCACCGGCACGCCGACCGGCGAGCCGACCACCCGGCCCGCCCCCCCGGGCCCCACCGACCCGCCCACCGCGCCGCCGGCCCCGGCCGGCCCGACCGCCGAGCAGCTCGCCGACGCCCAGCGCCAGGCGACCGAGGCCGCCGAGCAGCGCGACCAGCTGCAGGCCGCCCTCGATGCGATCAACAAGGCGATCAACCCCGACTCCAGCGGCGCGGACTCCGATCCGGCGCAGCTCGCCGCGCAGGTGGCCGATCGTGACCGGCAGCTCGCCGAGCTCGGCGCGCAGCTGCGTACGGCGCGGGTCGAGCTCGCTGCCCACCAGGCCGCCGAGGCGGCGGGTGCCCGCCCCGACCGCCTGCTCAACTCCCGCAGCTTCGCGGCTGCGGTTGCCGAACTCGACCCGACCGACGCCAAGTTCGCCGAGCAGTTCAAGTCGGCCATCACGGCGGCGGTGGAGGCGGACCCCGACCTCTACCGCGCCGCCGGCGCCCCGCCGCCCCGCTCCGGCTCGGAGTTCGCCGGCGCTCCCACCACCCGCCAGACGCCGGCGACGCTGCTCGACGCGATCTCGGCGCGACTCGCCAAGTAAGGAGGCTCCACCATGGCTATCACTCTCGCCGACGCGCGGATCAACGCGCAGGACGACGTCGACACGATGGTGATCGACGAGTTCCGGAAGTCCAGTTGGCTGCTCGACAACCTCACCTTCGACGACGCCGTGTCGCCCGCCGGCGGCGGCGCGACCCTGACCTACGGTTACACCCGGCTCGTCGTCGAGCGGCCGGCGCAGTTCCGCGCTCTGGGCACCGAGTACCCGAAGGCGCAGGCCAAGCGTGCGCGGTTCACGGTCGATCTGGCGCCGCTGGGCGGCGCGTTCGAAGTCGACCGTGTGCTCGCCAACATCGGCGCCGCGGCGTCGAACGAGGTGACGTTCCAGATGGGCCAGACCATCAAAGCCGCCCGGGCCTACTTCGCCGACCAGGTGATCAACGGCAAGCGCGTCACCACCCCGGGCGCCGAGCAAGGGTTCGACGGCCTCGACAAGGCCCTCGCTGGCTCGACGACCGAGATGGGCGCCGGCGCCTCCCTCGACTGGACCGGTCCCACGCTCGGCAGCGACACCGGGAAGGCCAACGACGCACTCGACGTGCTCGACGAGTTCCTGTCCCTGCTCGACGGGACCCCGTCCGCGCTGCTCGGCAACCGCAAGACCATCACGCGAATCCGCAGCCTGGCGCGGCGTGCCGGCTACTACGACCGGTCCCCGAACGCGTTCGGGCAGACGGTCGAGACCTACAACGGCATCGCCCTGGTCGACCTGGGCGACAAGGCCGGCAGCACCTCCCCCGTAATCCCGGTGGAGTCCCGCGACGTCGACGGCGCCGGGCCCGGCGGGCAGATCACCGGCCTGTCCGACCTGTACGCGCTGAGGCTCGGCCTCGACGGGTTCCACGGGGTGTCGACCGCCGGCGGGCAGATCGTGCGGCAGTGGCTACCGGACTTCAGCACGAGTGGCGCCGTCAAGACGGGCGAGGTCGAACTCGGCCCGGTCGCGGTCGCGCTCAAGGCGACCCGCGCCGCCGCAGTGCTGCGAAACCTCAAGGTGCAGTGATGTACGCGATCACGTCCCCCGACGGGGACCACGACGAGACGATCGCTGGCGTCCACTTCACCGCCGGCCGGGCGACGGCCGACCAGCTTTCCCCCGGCGCGCTGCTGTACTTCCGCCGCCACGGCTACGAGATCGAGCAGCTCGACCAGGCCCCGGCCACGACGGCAACCGGGGACGGACCGGCCCCGTCCACCACCGCCAAGGGGCGCGCCCGCGCCAAGGAGTAGGGGACGGCGCCACCCGCGCCGCCCCGGTGATCGGGGGTGGGCATCGTGGCACTCACCTACGCCACCCCCGAACAGCTCGCCGCGTGGCTGGGCACCGCCGCACCGCCGGCGGACGCCGAGCGGCTGCTCGCCCGCGCGTCCGCCGACGTCGACGCCGCGCTGCTCACCGCCTGCTACCCGGTTGACTCCACCGGCGCCCCCACCCGCCCCGAGCACGCCGCCGCGCTGGCCGCGGCCGCGTGCGCGCAGGTCGAATACCAAGTCGCCTCCGGAGAGGACGGGACCGGGGCGGCCGCGCGCTGGTCGTCCGTGAGCGCCGGCTCGATCAGCCTCACGGCCGGGGCCACGGCTCCGGCCGGTGCGCTCGACCTCGCGCCCCGGGCACGGCTCGCCCTGCAGCAGGCCGGGCTCACCGGTCACGGGGTGGGCCTCCCGTGGTGACCCGAGTCCCCCGGTGGCTGCTGCGCCACCGCATCGTGATCGAGCCGTACGTCGGAGAGTCCGCGTACGGGCCCGTCTACGGCCCGCCCCTCGACGACGTGCCCGCGCTGGTGTCCGAGACGGTACGGCTCGTGCGCGCCCCGGACGGCCGGCAGGTCGTCAGCTCGGCGCAGGTCGTGCTCGACCTCGACACCGACGTGCCGGCCGGCTCCCGGATCACCCTGCCGACCGGCCGTACCACCGTCCCGATCACCGTCTCGACCGTCGGCGCGCCGGGCTTGCCCGTGCCCGCCCACCAGGAGGTGAGTTGCGAGTGACTCGCCCCCGTAGCCGCGTTGAGTGGACCGGTGACGCCGTCCTGCGGGCCGAGCGCGCCGCGGCCGCGCGCGGCCTGCTCGCCGCCGCCGAGCACGTACTGCAGGCCTCCCGCGAGGTGGTGCCGATCGAAGAGGGCACCCTCATGCGCTCGGGCGTTGCCAGCGTCGACGAGCAGCAGCTCGTCGCCGCCGTGTCCTACGACACCTCCTACGCCACCAAGGTGCACGAGGATCTCAACGCCCGCCACGACCAGGGCCGGACGGCCAAATTCCTGGAACGGCCCGCTGCCGAGCAGGCTGGGGCGGTCGAGCAGATCATCGCCACAGCCGTACGGCGCGCGCTCCGCTAGACCACCCCCGCCCTGGCGACTAGCGCGCCGCGTCGAGTTCCTGCTGCGCCTTCGCGAACGCCGTCTCGGCGGCGTCGAGCTCGTCGTAGACCGCCTGAGCCGTCGTGGCCAGCACGCCGGGGACGTCCCGTCCCCGCACGAGCGGCCCGTCGTTCGACAGCTTGCTCGACTCGGCGCGCGCCGCGTTGACCCGGCTCAGCGCAGCGTCGTAAGCACGCTGCAGCTCATCAATTCCCTTACCCACCAGTCACTTTCCTTTCTATCTGTCCAACCCTTCGACGCTACCTCGTTCGGCAGACAATCGAAGAACCGTCCGGAGGCGATGCACTTGCCCGAGCTGCTCGACTCCGTTGCCCGCTATCTGCAGGCCGCCGGCCTGCTCATGTATGACCCCACCGGCACCCGGGGCGACTGCTTCATCGAGCTCATGCCGCCGGTGCCCGATAGCGCGGTGCAGCTCAGCCTGTACGGCGCTGGCGTCCCCGACCCGCTCAACGGCTGGGACGAGCGAAGCCTGCAGGTGCGGGTGCGCGGCACCGCCAACCCGCGCGTGTCCCGCGCCCGCGCCGAAGCCATTTTCTCCGCGCTGCACGGACTCGCCGGAGTCGAACTGCCCGGCGGGCTCTGGCTCGTGCTGTGCATCGCGCAACAGACCCCGTCTCCACTCGGCGTCGACGCCGTCGGCCGGCACGAGCACGTCGCGAACTTCCGCCTCGACATCGAGGCGCTCGACCCCCGCCCTGCCTAGGAGGTGACCATGCCGACCCCCACCACCCCTGTACGCCCCATCGACGCCCGCGGCTGGCAGTTCGAGGTGCAGGACTTGAGCGCCAGCACCGAGACGTGGCTGCGCATCGGACTACTGACGAGCTTCTCGCACAACCCCGGCGAGAACGAAGAGACCGAGGACACGACCAGCTTCGACAGTGACGGCTACTTCGAGCAAGACGTCATGCAGCGCGGCGCCTCGATCAGCCTGGCGTCCAAGTACGCCGCCGACAAGGCCGGCAAGCGCGACCTCGGGCAGGCCTACATCGACGACGTGTGGACGTACCGACTCGGCGTCGACTCCCGCAACCCCGTGCGCTGGCGCCACCGGACCCAACCCACGTGGGTGGTGTGGGACGCCACGGTCAGCCCGGGCGAGCAGGGCGGCGGCACCACCGAGAAGACGAGTTGGAGCGCGACGATCACCCGGTGCGGCAAGCCGTCGACCGCCGCGGTGACCCCGCCGCCGGCCGGGGGTGGCTCGTGACCGACGACGAGCTCGACCTCGACCACCAGGACCAAGCCGCCGACGGGTGCGCGGACTTCGACGCGTTCTTCGCCGAGCAGTCCCGCGGTCGGCATGCAGAAACGTTCCTCCTCTACGGCCGGACCTACACCCTGCCCGAGTCCCTCCCGCTGATCTTCAGCCTGCAGCTCGAACGCCTGCAGCACTCGGAGGACCCGGACGACGTGCGGACCATGCTCCGGGCCCTGGTCGGCGAGGACGCCCTCGACCACTGGGCGGAGCAGGGCATGACCGACCGGCAGCTCGGCATCCTGCTCATCTACGCCGCGGCCACCGTCCGCCGCCCCGGCTCGGTCACCATGGCGCGGGCGGCCGAGCTGCACGACGAGCAGGCCGCCGCCCGGGCCGAGGGAAAAGCCCCGAGCCCGGGGACGTCGGCCCCGAACCGGGCTCAGCGTCGGGCGAAGCCGGCGGCGCGGGCGCGGCGGGCGGGCTCTGGTCGGCGGTCCTGACCAACTGGGCGGCGGTCGAGTCCGATCTCGCCCGTATCTACGGTCTGAGCGCGGCCGACGTCGCTGCCCTGTCTGAGCGGCGGTTCGTCGTCCTGCTCGGAGGCCTCGACGAGCACTCGCGGTTCCGCGCGGCGTGGGCCGCCACCCCGCGCACGGTCTCGTCGGCGGCGGAGATCGCCGCGATCACGGGCCTGCCCGCCGAGGGCTGATCTGGGCTGCATCTGACCGAAGACCACCGTTTTCCTGGATCGCGTTGTCCGGGGTTGGTTGCGCTCGGCGAGGGGGTGAGCTGTGGCTCTCACCGTCGGCGAGCTGCTCGCCACGATCAGCGTTGACGACTCCGGGGCCGAGCAGGGCCTGCACCGGGTTGAGGCCGGTATCCGGCGCACCGCGCAGGTGGTCGAGAGCGAGGCCGGCCGTGCGGGTCAGGCGGCCGGGCGCGAGCTGGGCGACGGGCTCGCGGAGCAGTCCGAGCGCGGCGCCGAGCGCGCCGGCTCCGGCATCACGAAGGCGCTCGGTGCCGTCAAGGGGGCGCTGATCGGCGGTGCGATCGGCGCCGCCGTCGTGACCGGCCTGTCTGAGGCCGTCGGTCAGCAGCGCGGTACGAGCCTGCTGTCGGCGCAGCTCGGCGCGACGCCCGAGCAGGCTTCCCAACTGGGCAAGGCTGCCGGTCAGTTGTATTCGAAGGGGTACACCGACAGCGTCGAGACCGCCAACGAGGCGTTGAAGCATCTGTGGCAGCAGGGTCTCGTGCCCGCGGACTCGACGGCCGAGCACCTGCAAGCGGTCGGCGGCCGGGCACAGCAGGTCGCCGACATCCTCGGCGAGGAAGTCGGACCCGTCGCAAAGTCCGCTGGGCAAATGCTCAAAACGGGGATGGCCAAGAATGCCGAAGAGGCTTTCGACATTCTCGTGCGCGGCGCGCAGATAGGCGCAAACAAAAGCGAGGATCTGCTCGACACTTTCAATGAATATCCAACCCAGTTTCGCGATCTGGGAATTGATGGAAAGCAGGCACTGGGCCTTATCCATCAGGGATTGGAAGCGGGCGCGCGCGATGCCGATGTCGTGGCGGACGCTTTCAAGGAACTGAACATCCGGGTCAAGGACGGCTCCGCTGCCGATGGCCTGAAAAGCATTGGCCTGAACGCCGATAAAATGGCGGCCGCTTTCAACCGGGGCGGCCCCGAGGCGAACGCGGCGCTTGATCAGATCATGGATCGGCTGCGGCAGGTCAAGGACCCGACCGAGCGATCGAAACTGTCTTTCGCACTTCTGGGGACGCAGGCCGAAGACCTTTCCCGCGCCTTGTTCTCGCTCGATCCATCGTCCGCTGTGGCCGGGCTGGGCGCGGTCGACGGCGCCGCCGCGAAGGCGGGCGACACGATGCGCGACAACGCGGCCACCCGTTGGACGTCCTTCGTCCGGGGCTTGCAGCAGGGGGCCGTCGAGGTCCTCGGATCGAAGGTGATCCCCGCCCTGATGTCCGCGGCCGATTGGGTCGGCACGCTGGGCGACAAGTTCAACGCGGGCAAGGCCTTCGTTCGCGAGCACGGTCTCGCGTTCTCGATCGCGGCGGGCGTGATCACCGCGATCATGCTGCCGACCCTGATCGCGCTTGCCGTACAGGCCGGCATCACCACCGCTACCACGGTGGCTGGTTGGGTGGCGCAGGGCGCCGCCGCGATTGCGGCCGGCGCACAGGTCGTCGGCACGTGGGTCCTGATGGGTGCGCAGGCACTCGCGCAGGCCGCCCGGGTCGCCGCCGCCTGGCTGATCGCCATCGGACCCGTGGCGCTGGTGATCGCCGCCGTGGTCGGGCTCGTCGCCCTGGTCGTCTCGCACTGGGACACGATCAAGTCCGCGACCGCGGCCGCGTGGGACTGGATCGTGGGCGTGGTCCGCGGCGCGGCCGGATTCCTCGTCGATATCTTCTTGAATTTCACGCTCGTCGGCTTGCTGATCAAGCACTGGGATTCGATCCGGACCGGTGCGATCACCGGCTGGAATGCGACCGTCGATTTCGTCCGGGGAGTCCCGGGGAGGATCGCCGATTTCTTCCTCAACTGGACTCTAGTCGGGCTGGTCATCCGCCATTGGGATTCGATCCGGTCCGGTGTGGCGGATCGTGCCGGTGCGCTCGTCGACTACGTCCGCGGCCTGCCCGGGCGCATCGCGGATTCCCTCGGGAATCTCGGAACGCTCCTCGTCGACAAGGGCAGGGACGTCGTCCGCGGCCTGTGGTCCGGAATTCAGTCGATGGGCGCCTGGCTGCGCGATCTCCTGATCGGCTGGGCGAAAAACATCATTCCCGGGCCGATCGCCAAAGCGCTCGGCATCCACTCCCCGTCGCGTGTCATGGCGCAGGAAGTCGGTCGGTGGATTCCGGCCGGCATCGTCTCCGGCATCGAGGGGGCGCAGCCCCAACTCGCTGCCACCATGCGCGACTTGGTCGCGGTTCCGGACACTCCGGCGCTCACCGCAGCGACGCGCATGCCGCACCCCGCGGTCGCCGCCCTGCTTCCGACTGCCGCCTACGGCCTGGCTGACGGCAGGCCGTCCGGCCCCGGCCCGCTGGTGCACATCGAGCAGTTCAATGCCGGTGGCCAGTCGCCTGAGCAGCTCGCGGCGGCGCTCGGCTGGCAGCTCAAGGTCAGGGGGTGATCCGGTGGCCCTCGGCGACCGCGTTGCCTTGCCCGGGCACATTCAGTTCGGCGAGCAGCTGCTGCTCGGCCCCGGCACCCCCTACCGGTGGCGCACGCTGAGCGGGTGGTCCGACTCCCCCGCGTGGGATTCCGGGACCACCCCCCGGCCGGCCGGACACGGCGCCTACCCCGGTGAGCTGTGGGCGCAGCCGCGCACCATCACGGTGGACGACATCGTGATCCGGGCGCCGGCCGCCCGGATCGGCGCGGTAGTCGAAGCCTTCGAGGCAGGGGCGGTGTCCCTCGACGACGAGCTGCCGCTCGTCGTGCAGGTCGACGAGCGGGGGCCGCTGATGGTGTGGGCGCGGTGTCTGCGGTGGTCGGTCCCGACCCGCCGCGGCTACCGGGTCGGCACCATCACCGGCGCCGCGCTGATGTTCGAGGCCACCGACCCGCGCCGCTACTCGCTGGCGGAGCAGCAGGCCGTCGCAGGTCTGCCGGTCGACGAGTCCGGCCTCGACTGGCAGCTCGCCGGGCAGGTCGAGCGCGGCCTCGACTGGCACCTCACCACCCCACCGGGCGGGCCAGTCGTCGAGGGCGGGCTCGCCTTCGGCGCTGGCGGCTCCACCGGCATCCTCACCGCCGCCAACAACGGCAAGGCGCCGGCACCGGCCGTGGTGACCTTCGTCGGGCCCGTGACGCAGCCTTCCCTGCGGTGCGGGCGGACCGGGCGCCGGTGGGCGTACGACATCACCCTCGGGCCGGGCGAGCAGCTCGTCGTCGACGGCGCGGCCGGCACGGTCACCCTCGGCGGTGCCTCCCGGCTCTACACCGTGGCCGCTTTGTCCTCGCCCGAGCAGCTGCTCGTTGTCCCGCCCGGGGTCACGGACTTCAGGTTCGCCGGTGCCGCGGACGTCCCCCCGCATCCGGACGCCCGCGCGCTGCTGCGCTGGCGCCACGCCTACTGGTAGGAGGCACCCCCATGACTGTTCGGGCCGCGTGGCTCCCGCCCACCGGGCAGAGCCGCACCGACACCCGACTCTCCCCCGTCGGCACCATGACGCCGACCGGGCCGACCACCACCGCCCCCGGCGTGATCCCCGGAGGTACGCCGCTGCTGCTCACCTCGACCGCGCCCATGCAGGCGCAGCTCGGCGTCGGCCGGGCCCTCGTGCAGGGCAGCACCCTGCAGGGCGCCTACCCGGTCGCCGTGACCGTGCCGGAGTCGCTCGCCTTCGCCCCGGGGCACACGCAGTACGACCGGGTCGACCTCGTCGTGCTGCGCGTCTATGACGGGCTCTGGGATCAGAGCGGGCGGGCGCTGGCCGCGGTCGAGATCGTGCCCGGGACGCCGGACCCCAAGCCGACGGCGCCGGCGGCGCCCGGCTGCTCGCTGCCGCTGTGGGCGGTGCGGGTGCCGGTCGGGGCGTCCGCCGGCACCGGCGGAATCCCCTGGGCAACCGCCCTGACCGACCTGCGTGCCTACACGGTGGCGGCCGGCGGCATCCGGCCCGACGCCGGGGCCGACCCGGGCGCCTACCCCGGCCAGTTGCGCGACACCGGAGACCGGATCGAGCGGTGGTCCGGGTCCGCGTGGGTCGCCTACCCGCAGGCCCTCGGCGGCATCGTCCCCAACACCGTTGCAGGGCCCGGGAGTTACGTCGGACAATGGCGCGACGGACCGAACGGCCTTGACCGGTGGACCGGCACCGGATGGGTCGCGCTCGGCACGTGGACGCCGTACACGCCAACGTGGTCGGGCCTCGACAGCCTCGGCGCCTCGATCGCCGGCGGCCGGTACTGCCGCATCGGCCGCCGCGTCGAGGCCGTCGCGTGGCTCCACTGGGGCGCCGGAAGCTCGCTCGGCGGCGGCGCCATCCGGGTGTCCCTGCCGGTGCCCGCGGACGGCTCCGGCACCGCAGGGTGGACCGGTGTCGGCCGGCACATGGACGCCGAAAGCTTCTGGCGCGGCCTGATTCCGATCATCGAGGTCGGCGAGGACTCGGCGCAGATCCTCGCCCCGCGCCCGAGCGACGGCGCGTGGACAACCCCCGGGTCTCTGTCCTACCGGTGGGCCCGAGCCGGCGCCGTGATGCGCATGCAGATCGCTTACGAGGCTTCCTAGCCGGAACCATCGAACTGCCGCGCAGGCGCCCTAACGTCTCCCCTCGCCCCACCCCTCATACGCCTCAGCTGTGAAAACACGCCTTCAAGTAACGCTCAAAGTCGGAATACCTCTTCTTCTCCACACCATTAAATCCCGTCCCATCACGTGCCTCAAGAGCACTGCCCAGCGCGGCATAGTCAGCAGCCAAGTCTGTCAGTGCAGATTGAACTTCTGGCTTGGTGGCAGTACCTGCGGCCGACGAGAACTGATCGCCAAGGGTCCGCCACGCGGCGACGGCCGAGCGGCGTTCTTGGTCCGTCCATGGCGGAGTAGGGCGCGCCGATTCCCCTGCTCGAAAGGCTAGTAGAGCGCTGGAGGCTGCATCGCACCCTTGTCGCCCAGTTATGAGAGCCCGAAATGAGCCCCAGTCCTTCACCCCAAACCAGGCCAGAACCGTGATCAGCGACGTTGCCACCCCAAGCCAGACCAGTGCCTTCGAGTTGGTACTGGGCGACGCCGGGGTGGCCATGGGCTCCTCCGTCGCGGCCGGCTCGCGCGCCCCCCAGCCGCCTCCCGGCCGCTCCGAGCTCGCGTTAGGCGAGGTCCGAGAGTCTTCGGGGTCTTGCGCATCTGCCATTTATCCCCCTGAGTCCGCTGTCAGCAAAGTCTCCGACGCGACCATCAAGACACGCGGTTGCATTCACTAAGACTCTGCCAGGCTACTCGTCGAGTAGCCCCAACTACAGCGCACACATGGGACTTTCGAGAGTCCTGTTCAAGAACGCGTCGCCTGCGCGCGTGCGGAGGTGATCTCTTTGCCACCCCCAACGCCGTACCGGGTCCTGATCTGCGATCTCCGGTCCGACCAGTTGCTCGACATCCTGCCGCTGTGGGGCGTGAGCTTCGACGAGTACCTCGGCAAAACCGGCTCGCTCAGGGGCACCGTGCACCTGGTCACGGCCGAGCTCGCCGCCCGTGCCCGCGCCGCCCTGGTCCCCGGGCGCACCGCGCTGTGGGTGGAGCGCGACGGCGCGCTCTGGTGGGGCGGAATCCTGTGGACCACCGCCCTCGACAGCGACGAGCGCGGCCGGCTGCGGCTCGACCTGCAGGCCGCCACCTGGGACAGCTACCTCGCCCACCGGATGCTCTACGACTCCCAACACGCAACGGGTGTCGACCAGTTCGACATCGTTCGGAACTTGATCGAGTACTGCGCCGAGCAGCCCGGGGGCGACATCGGCATCGAGGTCGACACCGAGCTCTCCGGCGTGCTGCGGGATCGGTTCTACTCGCGGTACGACCTGCCGTTCGTCCGGGACCTGATCGAGCAGCTCTCACGGGTCGAGGGCGGGTTCGAGTGGCGGATCGCCTCCGTGCGCGACCCCGACACCGGCCGGCGCATCAAGCAGCTTCAGCTCGGCCACCCAGTGATCCGGGCCGGTCGCGGCGAGCTCGTGCTCACCCGTCCCGGCCCGATCCTCTCGTACACCTGGCCCACCGACGCCACCACCAAGGCCAACGGCTGGCAGAGCCGAGGCGCGAGCATCAACCGCAACCAGACCGCCGAGAGTACGCCGATGCTCTCCCCGCTGATCACCAACTCGGATGATGTCGAGGCCGGTTGGCCTCGTCTCGACGGCAGCTCGGACTACTCGACCGTTGAGCAGCAGCCCACCCTCGACGCGCACGCCCGGGCCGATGCCGACGCCCACCTCGACCCGCACACCGTGCCCGAGCTCACCGTGCGACTCGACGGCCAGATCAGCCCCGCCCTGCTCGGCGCCACCGCCCGCGTGCGGATCACCGACATGTGGTGGCCCGAGGGGATGAGCGCGCGCCTCCGGATCGTCGGGATCGCGGTCTCACCGCCGGAGCGCGGTCGCCCCGAAACCGCCAAACTCACTGTTGTGGAGGCCTAGTTGGCTGCGATTCCGCAGGATCTTCTCGACCGAATCCGCGCACTGGAGCGCCAGGTCCGCGAGCTGTCCGGCCGCGCGCAAACGCGGCCGGCGCTCGACAAGATCCAGCACGGGCCGGTCACCATCGCCGAAGGCGGAACGCTCACCGTGCGCTCCGGGACCGGCCACGACATGATCTACATCGGCGGGATCAGCCCGGCCCACCCGGACGGCACCAAGCAGTACGGCGTCCTGATCTCCCGCGAGGACGGCACCCCCGCCCTCGCCATGTGGTCGCCGAACCAGCACCCGCAGGGCATCGACATCTACGACAGCCGCGGCAGCACGCTGTTCGCCGAGGACCGGGTCCACGGCGGACTGGCCGTGCCGTACCTGCACACCGTCTTCTACCCCGACGGCGATCTCAGCCAGTACCCGCGTACGCAGTCCGGAAGTCCAGAGATCCTCTGGACGGCCGCGCACATCCGGTACCACCCCATGCTCAGCGTGGCCGCCTACGCCGCGGCCGACAACGGCACCACCGGCGCCATGCAGATCTACGTCGACGGCCAGCCCTGGGGCGAGCAGCACAACCTCGCCTCGAACGACTGGATCTACGCCGCCGACGGCCCGAAGCTCTGCCCCGGTGAGACCGCCGCCATCGTCAAGGTCGAGATCAAGGCGTGGCGAACCGGCGGCAACGGCAACATCTACGCGTGCGCGTCCGCCTGCGTCGGAACGCAGACCCGCTGACCCCAACTCCCGCACTGCACAGTCACCTTCGCTCCGTGGCCTGTCGGCCCCGGGGCTTCCTCATGTCTGGAGACACCCCTATGTCGTGGTACCCCGGCGCCGAGCGCATGGAGCTGCAGCCCGAGAGCGACGCGCAACCGGCCATCGTCCCCACGCAGTTCATCCTGCACAGCATCGCGGCCGCGTGGTCGCCGCGGCGCATCTACGAGTACTGGCGCGACAGCACGAATCTGGAATCCACGTTCGGGCTCGGCTACGACGGCACCCTCGCGCAATTCATCGGCACGATGACCCGTGCCGACGCGAACGCGGCCGCCAACCGCCGGCCCGACGGCACCGGCGCCGTATCGATCGAGACCGAGTCCAACAACCAGCACACCGACCCGTGGACGCCCGAGCAGGTCGAGCAGCTCGTCGCCCTGGGCGTCTGGCTCCACCACGAGCACGGCATCCCCCTGCGTATCTGCCGCACCCCGGATGACCCCGGGTACGGGTACCACCGGCTCCACCGGTCGTGGTCGACGTCCGGCACCGAGTGCCCCGGCGACGCCCGGGTGAGCCAGTTCCACACCGTGATCTTCCCGGCGATCGTCGCCCGCGCCACCGGCGCCCCGGAGCCGACCCCCAACCCCGCGCCAGCCCCCGACCCGCAGCCGACCGGCCCCGCCCGCTACCAGGTGACCATCGGCGGACAGACCTACGGCTACGGCGCCCACGGCCCGCAGGTCCGGCAGGTGGGCGAGGCGCTCGTCACCGCCAGCTACGGCCAGCACTACACCGTCGGCCCGGACGAGGATTGGCGCGACGCCGACACGCTGAACTACGCCGAGTGGCAGCAGAGCCTCGGCTACTCCGGCGCGGCCGCCGACGGCGTCCCCGGCGAGGACTCCCTGCGCCGGCTGCTCGGCGGCGCGCTGCCCGGCGAGCAGACCGTCGTCGACCTCGACCAGGTGATCGCCGCGGCCCGCCGCGACCCCGGCCTGCCGCAGGGCGGCACCACCTACCCCGACGCCGTCCGCCCCGTCGAGGCCGCGCTCGGCGACGAGGGCCTGCTCGGCCGGCAGTGGGCCGACGGCTCGTTCGGGTCGCGCACCGTCTCGGCCTACGCCCGGTGGCAGCAGCAGCTCGGCTACCGCGGCGCGGCCGCCGACGGCATCCCCGGCCGCGCCTCGCTCGCCGAGCTCGGCCGCCGGCACGGCTTCACCGTCCGCTGAACCTTCCGCCCGGGGCCGACCGGCCCCCGGCCCCATCCACCAGGAGGCACCCCCTTGACCGCCGCCACCCGCCGCACCCTCCGCACCGCTGTACAGACCCTGCTCGGCCTGCTTGCCGCCCTACCCCTGCTCATCACCACCGCCGGCATCCCGCAGACCCTGCCCGCCGTCGCCGTCGCGCTCACCGTCGCCGGCGCCGTCACGCGCGTGATGGCGCTCGACGTGGTCGAGCAGCTGCTGCCCACGTGGCTGCGCACCCCGAAGGACGGCGGCAGCGAGTGAGCGACCCCACCGGCGCCGGCCACCTCGATCAAGTCCTGCTGTTGGCCGGCGCGGTGGTCACCCTGTGCACCGCGGCCGGCTTCATCTGGCGCGCCACCCGCAGCGCCCGCCAGCTCGCCGCCAAGGTCGAGGACTTCGTCGATGACTGGACCGGCACCGACGACCGCCCCGGTGTCCCCGGCCGCCCCGGCGTCATGACCCGCTTGTCGACGATCGAGCAGCAGCTCGTCGAGGTGCAGCACGAACTGCACCCCAACAGCGGCAGCTCGTTGCGCGACGCAGTCGACCGCGTCGACCAGCGCACCGCCCACCTCGACCCCCCATAGGCAGCACAGCGCCCCCTTGTACCGGCTACGGGCCAGTACAAGGGGGCGCTTGCGTCGTTAACGCCGGGTCCCGGAACAACTCGCGTGTGAGTCAAACGGTGCCGAACTCGCCACCGCGGACGGCGGAGACGAATGCGCTCCACCCAGCGGCGCTGAACTCCAACCCCGGGCCGCTCCGGTCCTTGCTGTCCCGGACGGGCACGATGTCCTTGAACTGCGTGGCCATGGCTACCTCGATGCAGTTCCCGCCGTCGCCTTCGGAGTATGAGGACTTCATCCAGTCAGCGTGGTGCATGGGGTGGGCCGGCCTCTGGCTGGTAGTCACGTTGCTGAGCCCTCTCATGACGGCGTGGATCAAGTTGGCGGAGTTTCGCCCGGGGAGTACTTCCGCCCGGAGCCGATCATAGGACCGGGAAACTGCGGTCACTGCGTCCGGGTCTTCAACGATGTGGCCCTTGCCCATGACTTCGGAGTAAGCCCACCGTGCCCCGTCTTCAAGTTCTATGAGCGTAACGTTCCCGATCGCTCCGGTGCGCTCCCCAAGGTCGAAGGGGGCAACTTGAACGGTGATGTGCGGGTACTGCTCGGTTACGTCAAGTAGATGCTGCAACTGTTCCCGCATCACTAGGGCCTGTGTGATGTTGTGATCAGTTGGGTGGTCGCACGAGGTCGTCTATCCAGATCATTGAGGCGCGGAGGTGGAGGCCTGCGAGGTAGCTC
>NZ_JBHVEU010000073.1:0-25379 GCF_042802075.1 Kitasatospora sp. NPDC057518 | reverse complement strand
GAAGTCGGCCGGGCCGACTTCTCGCGCGGTCAGCCGATGAGGGTGGCGAGGGCGTTGCCCTGGGGGTAGAGGGCGGCGGCCGGGGGGAGGTGGGCGGGGGTGCCGGCGTGGAGGACGGTGAGGGTGCCGGTGCCGGTGCGGGTGGGGTCGGCGACGCGGCGGATGGCCTGGGCGGCGACGGCGTCGGCCGAGCCGTGCAGGGTGAGCCCCGGGGCGGCGGTCGGGGCGACGGCGGCGCGGATGCGGTCGTCGACGAGTTCGTAGTGGGTGCAGCCGAGCACGATGGCGTCGGTGCCGGCCGGCGTCCGGGCGGCGGCGTCGGCGATGGCGGCCGTGACGGCTTCGTCGTCGCCGTGCTCGACCGCGTCCGCGAGGCCCGGGCAGGCGACCTCGGTGATGTCCGCCGAACCGCCGAAGTCGCGGATCAGCCCGCGCTGGTACGCGCTGCCGGTGGTGGCCGGGGTGGCCCAGATGGCGACCCGGCCGCCCCGCACGGCGGCGGGCTTGATCGCCGGGACGGTGCCGACCACCGGCAGCCCGGGCTCCAGCTCGGCCCGCAGGGTGGCGAGCGCGTGGACGGAGGCGGTGTTGCAGGCGATCACCAGCGCGTCGGGTTCGAGCGCGGCGGCGGCCCGGCAGCAGCCGAGGGCCAGCTCGGTGACCTCTTCCGGCGTACGGGGCCCCCACGGCATCGAGGCCGGGTTGGAAGAGAGCACCAGATCCACGTCCGGGCGCTGCTTCCGAAGGGCGGCGGCGGCGGCCAGCAGGCCGATTCCGGAGTCCATCAGTGCGATCTTCACGGCTCAAGACTTTAGTCGATCCGCCCGTCGGGCCCGGTTCTGCGGCAGACTGCCGGGGTGACCGTCCTGCTGTGGATCGCCGCGTTCTCCCTGCTGGTCTGGCTCTGGCTGGCGTGCTGCCACGGCTCGTTCTGGCGCACCGACGTTCGGTTGCCGCCGCGTCGCCCGCCGGCCCGCTGGCCGCAGGTGGCGGTCGTGGTGCCGGCCCGGGACGAGGCCTCGGTGGTCCCGGTGAGCCTGCCGACGCTGCTGGCGCAGAAGTACCCGGGGCGGGCCCGGGTGATCCTGGTGGACGACCACAGTTCGGACGACACCGGCGCGCTGGCGGCGGAGCTGCGGACGATCGACGGGCTGGAGCTCACCGTCACCACCCCTCCCCCGCTGCCCCCGGGCTGGACCGGCAAGCTGTGGGCACTGCGGCACGGCGTGGAGCTGGCCGGTCCGGACGCCGAGTACCTGCTGCTGACGGACGCCGACATCGCGCACGGCCCGGATTCGCTGGCCGAGCTGGTGGCCGCCGCCGAGAGCAACGGCCTGGACCTGGTGTCCCAGATGGCCCGGCTGCGGGTGGAGACCGGCTGGGAGCGGCTGATCGTGCCGGCCTTCGTGTACTTCTTCGCCCAGCTGTACCCGTTCCGCCGGAGCAACCGTCCGGGTGCCCGGACCGCGGCCGCGGCCGGCGGCTGTTCGCTGGTGCGGCGGGAGGCACTGGAACGGGCGGGCGGGGTGGCGGCGATCCGCGGCGCGGTGATCGACGACGTGTCGCTGGCCCGGGCGGTGAAGTCGACCGGCGGCCGGACCTGGCTGGGTCTGGCCGACGACGTGGACAGCGTGCGTCCGTACCCGCGGCTGGAGCAGCTGTGGCGGATGGTGTCGCGCAGCGCGTACGCCCAGCTCAGGCATTCGCCGGCGCTGCTGCTCGGGACGGTGCTGGGGCTGGCGCTGGTGTACCTGGTGCCGCCGGTGGCGACGGTGGCCGGGCTGGTGGCGGGCGCGCCGGCGGTGGCCGCGGCGGGTGGGGCGGCGTGGGCGCTGATGGCGGGCACGTACCTGCCGATGGTCCGGTACTACGGGCAGCCGGCCGCGGCCGTGCTGCTGCTGCCGTTCACCGCGGGGCTGTACCTGCTGATGACGGTGGACTCGGCCGTACAGCACTGGCGCGGCCGGGGCTCGGCGTGGAAGGGACGGACGTACTCCCGGGCCTGAGAAACCCGCTGCACGCCGCACCGCCCCGATCCATACTGCTCGGATGGACCGTCAGCAGATCTCCCGCCTCGCCCATGCCCACCACCCGATCGCGGCCCCGCTGGCGGACGGCTCGGTGGCCCGGTTGCTGGACCGTGCCATGGCCGGGACGGAGCAGGGCCGGGCCCTGGACCTGGGCTGCGGCGAGGGCGCCTGGCTGCTCCGGGCGCTGGCCGCCGGCCCGGGCTGGCGGGCAGTGGGCGTGGACCTGGACGCGGCGGCGCTGACCCGGGCCCGGGAGTCCGCGGCCGCACTGGGCGTGGCCCGCCGGATCGGCCTGCACCACCTGGACGCACGGGAGTTCACCGCGGAGGAGCCCTTCGACCTGGTGCTGTGCGTCGGCGCCACCCACGCCTTCGGTGGCCTGCTGCCGACGCTCGCCGCGGCCCGCGAACTCCTGGCCCCGGGCGGCCGGTTGCTGGTCGGCGAGGGGTTCTGGCAGCGCGAGCCGTCCCGGGCGGCGCTGGACGGACTGGGCGCGGCACGGGAGGACTTCGCGGATCTCGCGACGACCACCGAGCGGGTCCTCGCGGAGGGCTGGACGCCGGTGTTCGGGCTTGTCAGCACCGAACAGGAGTGGGACGAGTACGAGTTCGCCTGGACGGGCTCGCTGGCCGAGTGGGCGCTGGACCACCCGGACCACCCGGACGCGGCTGCCGCCCGGGAGGCGGCGGACCGGCACCGCACCGGGTGGCTGCACGGCTACCGGGGGACGCTCGGCTTCGTCACCTACCTGCTGCGCCGCGACTGAAACACGCCGAAGGGCTCTGAACACGCCCGAACCGCCTGAGCCTCCTGCCCCCGAACACCCCGCACCGGTCGGCTACTTCCCGATCCGCGCGAGGAAGTCGTCGATCAGCGGGGCGATTTCGGGCAGCTTCTCCTCCAGCGCGAAGTGCCCGGTGTCGAACAGGTGCAGCTCGGCCCCGGGCAGGTCGCGCAGGTAGGCACGCGCACCGGCCTCGGTGAAGAACGGGTCTCCCACTCCCCAGAGCACCAGCGTGGGCGGCTGGTCGGCGCGCAGCCAGGCCTGCCAGGCGGGGTAGAGCTCGACGTTGGAGAAGTAGTCGAGGGCGAGTTCGACCTGGATGTCCTTGCGGCCGGGCAGGTCGAGGAAGTGCTGGTCGAGCGTCCAGCCGTCGGGGGCGACCAGGCTCGGATCGCCGGTGCCGCCCTCGTACTGGCCGCGGGTGACGTCCGGGGTGAGGATCGAGCGGGCGGCCCGCTCCGCGCCCGGCACGCCGCGCCTGTTCGCGATGAACTCCCTTGCCTGGTCGGAGAGTCCCTCCTCGTAGGCGTTGCCGTTCTGGACCACCAGGCCGGTGATCCACTCCGGGTGCCGGGTGGCCAGGCGCAGGCCGACGGGGGCGCCGAAGTCGAAGACGTACAGCGCGAAGCGGTCCAGGCCGAGGGCGAGGCAGAAGCCCTCGATCACGTCGGCGAGGGCGTCGAAGCGGTACGTGAAGGCGTCGGGCGCGGGGCTGTCGCTGTGGCCGAAGCCCGGGTAGTCGGGGGCTATCAGGCGGTAGCGGGTGCCGAGCGCGTCGAGCAGCCGGGCGTACTGGTGGGAGGAGGACGGGAAGCCGTGCAGCAGCAGGAGCACGGGGGCGTCGAGCGGTCCGGTTTCGCGGTAGAAGACGCGCAGGCCGTCGACGTCGACGTGGCGGTGGTGGACGTGAGGGATCATCAGCTCGCTCATGCTAACCATTAAACAGCATGTGAATGGTTAGGCAAGGTGCTGTTCGGACAAGACGCCTGCCGGGCAGGGCACATGAGCGAGCTGATCCGCTGTCACCGCGAGGGCCGGAGCACCGGCTCAGTGACCCCGCGCCTGCTCCTGCTGCACCAGGTGGTCGAGCACCTCGGGCATCGCCTCGACCCCACCGGCCTGGGTCGGCGAGGTGCGGTACTCACCCTGGACGACGACCGTCGGCAGCTCGTTGACGCCGTAGCGGGTGAAGTCGGCGGCGGCCTCCTCGACCGACCGCGTCACCTCGGCGGAGCGGTACGTCTCGCCGAACGCCTTGGCGTCGACGCCCTGCCGCGCGGCCCAGTCGGTGGCGGCGGCCTCGGTGGTGAGGTCGACCCGCTCGGTGTGCACGGCGCGGAAAACGCTGACCTGGAGGCGGTCGACCTGGCCGAGGCGCTCCAGCGTGTAGAAGATCCGGGCGTGGCTCCGTTGCGCGGCCTCGTCCGGACTGCCGGGCCAGACGGCCGGGATGCGGCGCAGCGCGACATCGGCGCGGTGCTTCTCCGCCCAGGCCTGCAGGGGCTGTTCGAGCGCCTGGGAGTGGCTGCAGTCGTACCAGAAGAACTCGACCGCCTCGGTCCGGACGCTCTCACGGACCGGCTGCGGATGGTCGAGCTTGACGAACTGGGCGCCCCCGAACGGGATTTGGTGGGTGATCGCGCCGGCCTGGACGGGGGACGCGGCAATCCCGACGGCGACGGCGAGCAGGACGGTGGACCGCAGCAGCGACTTCGATTTCACACCGGGCAGTGTGCTGGCGGCGGTTCGCTACCGGCCGGTTGCTGCGCACGGGCCGCGCCGGATTCGCCCGGACGGCGTAGCCGGGCCGGGCACGCGGACGGGCCGGCCACCCGACGGGGTCGGCCCGGCCACCCCGGTCGGCATGGCACCCCTGGCCCGCCTGGCCACCCCGGTCAGCGGGCGGCCTCCGGGCCCGCCGTCCATACCTCGGCGACCAGTTGCTGCCAGGCGTCCACGACGGCGCCCAGCTCGAAGTGCTCCAGCGCGTGCGCCCGGGCCGCCGCGCCGAGGCCCGCCCGGTTGACCGCGAGCACCTTGCCCAGCGCCTCGGCGAGGGCGAGCGGGTCCCCGGGGGCGACCAGCGCGCCGGTGGCACCGTCCCGGACCACCTCGCGCACCCAGCCGACGTCGGTGGCCACGGCGGGCACCCCGGCCAGCGCCGCCTCGATCAGCGCGCCGGGCACGCCCTCGCTGTCGCTGGTCAGCAGCAGCGCGTCGGCGGCGCGGTAGAGCGGGGCCGGGTCGGGCAGCGGGCCGAGGAAGTGGGCGCGGGCGGCGGCCGGGTGGCGGGCCAGCGACTCGCGCAGCGGTCCGTCTCCGGCGACGGCGAGCCGGACGTCGGGCAGCCGGTCGAGCACGTCGAGGGCCAGGTCGAGCCGCTTCTCCGGGGCTATCGCCCCGATCCAGGCGACCAGCAGCACGTCGGCCGGAAGGCCCAGCGCGTGCCGCGCGGCACGCCGGTCGTCCCGGCCGTCGGCAGGCGGGTAGCTCTCGGCGGCACGGGAGTTGGGGATCACGTGCACCTTCCCGTCGGGCAGCCGGAACTGTTCCTCCAGGACGACGCGCGCCTCGTCGGTGAGCGTGGTGACGGCGGCCGCGCGGTGCATCAGCGCGCCGCCGCGCACCCGGCGCAACCGGTTGGCGGTCCAGTAGCGCGGGTGGCCGACCGAGACGTAGACGAAGGGCGTACGGGTCCCGGCCAGGGCGAGGGCGCAGGCGGCCAGGGTGTCCGAGCCGTGGGCGAGCACCACGTCGGCGGCGCGGGAGGCGGAGCGCAGCGCCCGCAGGGTGCTCGGGTGCAGCCGGCCGGGGCCCAGCACGGCGGCGGAGCGTAGCCCGGCGGCGGCGGAGCAGTCGACGGCGGACCGGCCGGCGGCCTCGGGGTCCGGGCTCGCGGACCCGGAGCCCGGACCTGCGGAATCGGGGCTCCGGCCTGCGGAACCGGGGCCGGTGGAGTCCCGGCCCGCCCCGCCGGGGCCGGAGGGGACGGCCGGGTGCGGGGCGAGGGCGCACAGCGCGGAGGCCTGCCCCCGACGGCCCAGTTCCCGGTGGAGGTCACGGGCGAAGTTCTGCGCGCCGCCCCGGCGTGAGTCGCTGATCAGGTGCAGGACACGCGGACGGTTTCCGGCCGGATCGGCCGACAAATGGTCGGGCATGGACCGACCTTGGCACAGTGCTCCGCCCGGTACATCCCCTTCGCGCAACCTGATGGTGGCCCATCCGCCCGCGCTTGTACACCGGATGTGCGCCACGAGGCCGCCGTCGTGCGCCGTACGCGACCGCCGTGCGCCCCGTCTCGCCCCCTGCCGCGCTCCGGTCCACCCTGTCGCGCCGGGTCGGCGCCGCCCCGGACCGGCGCGTGCCGGTGTCACATGCGGCGCCACACGCGGCGCCACAGGGGCGAGTTGGAGCGGTCGACCAACCGACTGGCTCGGCTGTTCGACCGGGGAAAGGCCGGTACGCGGAGCGTCCCCGCCCCGCAGGGCCCACGGACGCGGGGCGCCGCGGCGGTTACCCGATTCGGGTGAACGCGGTTGGACCTCGGCCCGGCCCGCTCGGCAGGATGTCCGACCTGGGGCGGCACCCGCCGTGCCGCCCCATCTCCCCCTCCCCCGTACGGATTTGGAGTCACCCGGTGTTCAAGGGATTCCGCAGCTTCCTGCTGCGCGGAAACGTGGTGGACCTCGCGGTCGGCATCGTGATCGGCGCTGCCTTCACCGCCGTCGTCACCGGGTTCGTCAGCGCCTTCCTCACCCCGCTGGTCGGCGTCGCGTCCGGCGCCGTCGGCGACTTCACCCAGAAGACCTTCGACGTGGCCGGCACCCGGTTCCCGTACGGCCTCTTCGTCAACGCCGTCATCGGCTTCGTCCTGACCGCCGCCGTCATCTACTTCGCCGTGGTGCTGCCGGTCGGCAAGCTCCAGTCCCGCTTCGAATCGGCCAAGCCCGCGCCGGCCGCGAAGGTGGACTGCCCGGAGTGCCTGAGCAGCATCCCGGCCGCCGCGACCCGGTGCTCCTTCTGCACCTCCGAGATCGGCAAGCCGGCCCTGCCCGCACAGGCCCAGGCCCTGCAGTCGCACTGAGCGCCGACACCCGGACCAGCGACGGGCCGCCGCCTGATCAGCGGCCGGCCATCGGGCCGACGGCCCAGGTCGCGGGCCTGAACCGGGCCCCGGAGAGCTGACGGGAATTTTATTCCCGAAACATTCACGAGCCCCCGTCGCCTGCTCGGCGGGGGCTCGAATGCGCCCGCGCACGCCCTGTCCGGGAAAAGTTTCTCCGCAGGGCCCCCGACCGTCCACCGGCCGGTCACCACAAGGCCTTCCGGGGCCTCCGTCCGGCTGCCGTTCGACCACTGACGGGGTGCCAAGGTTGTCCGGAACCGGTCGCCGGAATGTCCGTCTTTCCTACTTTCGAAACCTTTGTGCGAGCGAAGACTGTGTAAACACTCGAACTGCTCCCCCTCCCGCTCTCCTCAGCAGGCGCGTTGTGGGCTTACCGTATGCCCCATGACCTCGCCCCGCTCCTACGACGGAGTCGGCTACCCCTCTCCGTCCTACTCCTCCGGCACGCCGATCTACGACAGCCTCGTGGCTGAGCGCGGCGTCCCCCAGATCGCGCCCATCAACGTGCCGGCCGCCCTGCCGCCGGCACTGTCGTCCGGTTACGGATCCGGCCTCGGCCCGTCCTACGAGAACCGGTACGCCAACGGGTACGAAAGCGCCGGCAGCAACCTCCCCGCGCTGCCGCCCGCCCGCCTCGCCCTGGGCCCCGGCCCGAGCAGCGGCCCCTCCGCCGGCCCCGCCACGGCGTACATCCCCGCGCAGCCCGCGCCGGCGTACGCCGCCCCCCAGCCTCCGGTCCCCGGCTACGGCGCCCCCCAGCCGTACCAGCGACCGCAGCCCGGCACCCCCGCCTTCAGCCAGACCGCCGGAGGCGGCTACCAGCCGACCGGCGGCCAGAGCTTCGGCGGCCAGAACACCTTCATCGGCGCCCAGGGCGGCCAGCAGACCTTCGGCGCGCAGCCGGCCGGCGGACCGGGCGGTTTCGGCCAGGGCCAGCCCGCCGCTCCGCAGGGCTTCGGCGGCCAGCAGTCGTTCGGCGGTCCGGCCGCCGGCGGCCCCGGCTTCCAGGGCCAGGGCGGCGACCAGTCCTTCGGCGGTGCCCAGCTGCGCCCGGCCATGGCGCCGGTCGCGCCGGTCCGCCCGACGCAGCCGCAGCGCCCGGGCCCGTACGGCGAGTCCGGCCAGTTCCAGGGCGGCTACCAGCAGCAGGGCCAGGGCTACTGAGCCGCTGACACCCCGAGGCCGTCCCCCACACGGCCCGCACCCGCACCACCTGAGCAGCACCCGGCGCCCCCCGTACGCCGGGCGAACGGAGAAACGGGTCATCCACGGACCGCCCGGAACGCCCCCCACGGCGTCCGGGCGGTCCGTGCGCATTAGAGGGCATTCCCGGCGAACCCCCGCAGGCTGGCAGGATGGAGGAATGCACCTCACCGGACTCCACGTCTACCCCGTCAAGTCGATGTACCGCCTGAGCCCGGACACCGCCGTGGTTCAACCCTGGGGTCTGGCCGGAGACCGTCGCTGGATGCTCGCCGACGCGAACGGACGCTTCGTCAGCCAGCGTGAGGACGCGGCCCTCGCACGGGTGCGGACCGGACTGCTGCCCGACGGCGTCCTCACCCTGACCACCCCCGACGGCTCCCGGATCGAGGTCCCCGCCCCCGCCGTCGCGGCCGGCGACCCGCTCGCCGACGTCGAGGTCTGGGGAACGCGCTTCCGTGCCGCGGAGGCCGACAAGGAGACGCACCGGTGGATCGCCGAACACCTCGGCGACTACCGCCTGGTGCACCTTGACGACCCGCGCGCCCGGCCGGTCGACCCCGAGTACAGCGCGCCCGGCGACAGCGTCTCGATGGCCGACGGCTATCCGCTGCTGCTCACCACCACCGCCTCGCTGGACCGCCTCAACGAGCTGATCGCCGCCGAGAACCCGGACGGCCACGAGACCCTGCCGATGGAGCGCTTCCGTCCGAGCGTGGTGATCGGCGGCACCGAACCGTGGGCCGAGGACACCTGGCGCCGGATCCGGATCGGCTCGGTCACCTTCAAGGTGGTCAAGCCGTGCGGCCGCTGCATGATCACCACCACCGACCAGGAGACCGGCGAGCGGCGCGGCAAGGAGCCGCTGCGCACCCTGGCCCGGCACCACCGGCTGCTGCGCAAGGCCGCGTTCGGGCAGAACCTGATCCCCGAGCGGCCGGCCGGCGTCGAGGGGGACGAGCTCGGCACGCTGCGGCTGGGCGACGAGCTCGAGGTGCTCGAGGACGGGGCGCACTGGCCCGCCGACGGGCGCTGAGCGCTCGGGCCGGTTCTCCGGGAGAGTGGGCCGCTCCCGCCGACCCTCCGCGCCGGCTGCCGACGGTCGAGTAGTGACCACCGACCATCGGATGCCGACCGCCGACCGCCCGTGCCGGAGGGCGGGGCGCATCGGCCTGTGGACCGGCGCCGGGCACGCGCCGCACTCCGAAACCGGCGCGCCCGGACGGAACCACCGCTGTGCGCGCTCGTTGAAACAAGTGGTCGGAACCTGTGGCGGCGCTGAGCGCTACCGGTGTCCGCGCGACCGCGGGCGGCCGGACCACCCACGTGGGCGCGCTACGGTGGGCGGACGGCCCGCGCACCCCCGCGCGTTCGGCCCGTTGATCGCCGGCTCGACGAAGGTGGGGACGACAGACCGTCATGGCTGAGCACAGGGTCCGGGTCACCCAGGACAGCGCATCCCGCTGGCGTCGCCGCGCGGGCGAGTACGACACGCTCGCGGAGGCCCTGGCCGCCGCCGAACCGGGCGACACGGTGACCGTCCGCCCGGGCACCTTCCGGGAGAACGTGCTGCTGGACAAGCCGGTGACGATCGTCCCGGCCCAGGGCCCGGGGACGGTCCGGATCGACCCGCCCTCCGGGGTGGCGCTCACCGTGACCGCCGCCGCCACCGTGCGCGACCTGGTGGTCGAGGGCGGCGACAGCACCACCCCGGCCGTGCTGGTCACCGGGCCGGAGGCGACCCCCTCCTTCAGCGGCTGCCGGGTGGAGACCCGCTCGGCCACCGGCATCGAGGTCACCGGCGGTGCCCGGCCGACCCTGCGCGGCTGCGTGGTCACCAACCCGGGCGGGCTCGGGCTGCGGCTGCGCGGCCCGGACACCGCCGCCGCCTTCGAGGACTGCGAGGTCGCCGCCGCCGGCCAGGCCGGACTGGCCGTCCTCGGCGGCGCCACCGCGGCCCTGGACCGCTGCCGCGTCCACCACGCCTCCGGCGCCGGCGTCCTGCTCTCCGACCCCGGCAGCGCCGCCGAGCTGACCGGCTGCGAGATCTACGAGATCCGCGGCAGCGGCGTGCAGGCCGAGGCGCAGGCGGGCGGGCGGCTGGTCGACTGCGAGATCCACCGGGTCACCGGCAACGGTCTCACCCTGGACGGCGAGGCCGAACTGGTGCTCACCGGCTGCCGGGTGCACGACCTGCCCGAGAACGGCGCCGACCTGCGCGGACGCGCCCGGCTGAGCCTCGCCAACAGCACCGTCCGGGACTTCGGGCGCGGGGCGCTGTCGGTCTGGGACCAGGGCACCGAGGCGGTCGCCGAGTCCTGCGAGATCCACGGCTCGACCGGCGAGTACCCGGCGCTCTGGGTCAGCGACGGCGCCCGGCTGACCCTCACCGACTGCTCGCTGCACGACCTGCCGGACGCCCTGTTCGTCCTCGACCGGGACTCCGCCGCCACCGCCGAGGGCTGCTCGTTCAGCCGGATCCGCAGCTCGGCGGTCTCCGTCAGCGGCGGGGCCACCGTCTCCCTGGCCTCCTGCCGGGTGCAGGAGGCGGGCACCGGGCTCTGGTTCCGCGACCACGGCAGCGGCGGACTGCTCACCGACTGCGAGATCTCCGACGTGGCCACCGGCGTGATCGTCACCAAGGGCGCCGACCCGGTGCTGCGCGCCTGCACCGTACGGGCCAGCACGGACGCCGGGGTGTACGTCTCGGCCCAGGGGCGGGGCACCTTCGAGGACTGCCGGGTCTCGCAGGGCAAGGGCTTCGGCTTCCACATCATCGACGGCTGCCGGACCCAGCTCACCCGTTGCCGGGCGGAGCACAACCAGCGGGCCGGGTTCGAGTTCTCCGAGCCGGGTCCGGTCACCGAGGGGTGCATCTCGGACGACGTCGGGGCGGCTCCGGTGCCGTCCGCTCCCGCCCCGCCCGGCGGCGGGGTGGGGCCGGGATCCGCGGGTGGGCGCGGTCCGGGGCTGGGGTCGTCGTACGGGTCCACCGACGTGCCCGCGCCGCGGACCGCCCAACTGACCACGGTGGCACCGCTGTTGGCGTCGGCCGCGGCCGGTTCGGCCGCGATCTCGCCGATCCCGGACTGCCGGCCGGCCGAGGAGGCGCTCGCCGAACTGGACTCGCTGGTCGGGCTGGCCACGGTGAAGCAGGAGGTGCGCACGCTGATCGACCTGATCTCGGTCGGCCGGCGCCGCCGCCAGGCCGGGCTCAAGGCTCCCTCGCTGCGCCGCCACCTGGTCTTCACCGGCGCACCCGGCACCGGCAAGACCACCGTCGCCCGGCTGTACGGCGAGATCCTCGCCTCGCTCGGGGTGCTCCAGCGCGGACACCTGGTCGAGGTGGCACGGGTGGACCTGGTCGGCGAACACATCGGCTCCACCGCGATCCGCACCGCGGCCGCCTTCGACCGGGCGCGCGGCGGAGTGCTCTTCATCGACGAGGCGTACGCGCTCGCACCCGAGGACGGGGCGCGGGACTTCGGGCGCGAGGCGATCGACACCCTGGTCAAGCTGATGGAGGACCACCGGGACGAGGTGGTCGTCATCGTGGCCGGCTACACCGCCGAGATGGAGCGCTTCCTCTCCGCCAACCCCGGTGTCTCCTCCCGTTTCTCACGCACCATCGGCTTCCCCGACTACACGGCGGACGAGCTGCTGGAGATCGCCCGGTCTCAGTGCGCCGAGCACGAGTACGCGCTCTCCGAGGAGACGGAGGAGGCGCTGCTGGAACACTTCGGCGGGATGGAGCGCGGCCCCAACTTCGGCAACGGGCGCACCGCGCGACAGGTCTTCGAGACCATGGTCGAGCGGCACGCGGTACGGATCGCCCACCTCGCGGACCCGTCCACGGAGGAGCTCCAGCTGCTCGTCCCGGCCGACCTGCCCACGGCGCCGCTGCCGTAGGGCCCGCTGCGGTAGGGCCGGCGGCCGGGGAACTCGTCGCCGGGGAACTCGTCGCCGGGGAACTCGTCGGCCGCGCCGGGCCGTTGAGCCGGGCATGGGTGTGCTGTTGACGGGCGCGGCGGGCGGGTTGCTGCTGCCGGCCGGACTGGTCGTGGTGTTCTTCCTCGGTGCGGTGGTGCGGCGGTTGCGCGCCCAGCCGGCGGTGGGACCCGACGGCGGGCACGGCGACGGGCGCGGCGCGGGTGCGACCGCGACGGAGGAGCTGCACGCGCTGCTCTACCCGAGCAAGCGGGTGCAGCTGGAGCAGCGACGGGTCGAGCTGGTGCTGCGGGACGACGAGCACGATGGCGCGCCGAAGCGGACGGGGATCGACCTTGCGGGCGGTCGGGCGGTGATCCGGCGGGTAGCGGGCACCGGCTGACGGCTGACAACGAACAGGCGACAGGTAACAGATAACAGACGACAGCTGACAGCTAACAGAGTTTGAAATCTGTCAGCTGCCACCCGTCCGCCGCCCGGCGCGTCAGCCCGTCCAGGCGCCGCCGGCCAGGAAGGACTCCAGGGCCGCCCGGTAGGGCGCGATATCGATCCGCTCGCCCGCCAGCCAGTCGTCCGAGTAGTACTTGTCCAGGTAGCGGTCCCCCGGGTCGCAGATCAGGCCGACCACGCTGCCCGTCCGCCCGTCCGCCCGCATCTCGGCGACGATCCGCAGCGCGCTCCACAGGCCCGTCCCGGTGGAGGCCCCCGCCTTCTTGCCGAGCACCTGCTCCAGCACCCGGACGGCGGCGATCGACGCGGCGTCCGGCACCTTCATCATCCGGTCGATCGCCCCGGGGACGAAGCTCGGCTCCATCCGCGGCCGTCCGATGCCCTCGATCCGCGAGCCGCTCTCGCAGACGGCCTCCGGATCGTGGCGCACCCAGCCGTCGAAGAAGCAGGAGTTCTCCGGGTCCGCGACGCAGATCCGGGTGTCGTACTGCATGTAGTGCACGAACCGGGCGATGGTCGCCGAGGTGCCGCCGGTCCCGGCGGTGGCCACGATCCAGGCCGGCTCGGGGTGCGGCTCCAGGCGCAGTTGGGCGAAGACCGACTCGGCGATGTTGTTGTTGCCGCGCCAGTCGGTGGCCCGCTCGGCGTAGGTGAACTGGTCCATGTAGTGCCCGCCGGTCTCCTCGGCGAGCCGGGCGGAGGCCTCGTACACCTCGTCCGAACGCTCGACCAGGTGACACTCGCCGCCGTGGAACTGGATCAGGTCGATCTTGGACTGGCTGGTGCTCTTGGCCATCACGGCGATGAACGGCACGCCGACGAGCTGGGCGAAGTACGCCTCGGAGACGGCGGTGGAGCCGCTGGAGGCCTCGATCACCGGCTTGCCGGGCCGGATCCAGCCGTTGCAGAGCCCGTAGAGGAAGAGCGAGCGGGCCAGGCGGTGCTTGAGCGAGCCGGTCGGGTGGGTGGACTCGTCCTTGAGGTAGAGGTCGATCCCCCACTCCGCGGGCAGCGGGAAGCGCAGCAGATGGGTGTCGGCGGAGCGGTTGGCGTCGGCCTGGACCTTGCGCACCGCCTCCTTGAGCCAGGCGCGGTACTCCGGGTCGGAGCGGTCGACGTCGGCGGTCGGCTCGATGCCGGACTGGGTGCTCATGGTCGCTGTCTCCCTCGTGGTGGCCCCCCGATGCTCACTACGAGTGTATGAGAGTCACGATAAGTGACCGTTTTCGAAGAGCCAGCTTCCGCTTATCGCCGTCAGGGCAGATCTGGTCACCGTCGGGGGCGGAACTCATCGACCAGGGCAGACCCGATCGCCGTCAGGGCAGCACCGGCACCGACTGCGGGTCCGCCAGGTACGGCCCCCAGCCCAGCTCGGCCGCGCCCGCGAGCGCGCCGTGCGCCAGCTCCGCGCCGACGATCGGCACCCGGCCGCTGCGCCCCCACAGGCTGCGCTCGGCGACCACCGACCGCAGCCGGTCGGGCGCGGCCTCCAGCAGGTGGAGGTGCAGCCCGCTGAGGACCACCCGGTCGGGGTTGAGGATGTTGGCGACGCCCGCCAGGCCGAGTCCGAGCCGGTCGATGACGTGCTCCACCGCCGCCCGCGCCCGGTCGTCCGTCGCGGCGGCCCGGCACAGCTCGCGCGCCTGGTCGAGCAGCGGGCGTCCCGGTTCCGGGGTGAGCCCGGCGGCGGTGAACAGCGCGTCGGGGTCGGTCTCGGAGTTCAGGCAGCCCCGGTTGCCGCACATGCAGGGCCGTCCCTGCGGGTCGACGGCGAGGTGGCCGACCTCCAGGGCGAGGCCGGCGCTGCCGGTGTGCAGGTGTCCGTCGATGACCAGCGCGCCACCGACGCCGCGGTGACCGGAGGTGACGAAGAGCAGGTGGCGGGCGCCGCGGCCGGCGCCGTGCCGGTACTCGGCGAGCGCGGCCAGGTTGGCGTCGTTGGCGATCGCGGTGGGCAGCGGGCGCAGCGCCTTCGGGCCGTGGTCGGCGCGTCCGACCTCGACGTCGTACAGGTCGGCGACCGGGGTGCCGCTCGGCCAGGCGAAGTGCAGCGCGGCGAGGGCGGTGCCGTCCGGCTCGGTGACCGGGTTGGGCAGCGCGAGCGCGGCGCCCAGGCAGCGGCGGTCGGTCGCGCGGGCGAGTTCGGCACCGGCCACGGCGACGGCGCGCAGCATCCGGACCGGGTCGGTGGCGGCGGGCAGCGGCAGGTGGACGGGCGGGTCGAGCAGTCCGCCGAGGCCAGCCAGGGTGACGCTCAGTCCGTCGGCGTGGATCTGCCCGGCGACCACGACCGGGCCGTTCGGGTCGATCGCGAGCCGGTGCGACGGGCGGCCGCGACCGCCGCCGGCCGGTCGGGAGTCGACGGTGATCAGGCCGAGCGCCTCGAGTTCGGCGGTGACCGCGCCGGCGGTGGCCCGGGTGACGTCCAGCGCGCGGGTGAGCGCCGAGCGGGTCGGCGTCTGGCCGGTGTGGATCAGGGAGAGCGCTGGGCCGAGCAGCGTCCGGCCCCGGTCGGGAGCCGCGCGGCGGTGGTTGTCGCGCTGCGCGTCGGAGTCGTTCCCGGTACCGGGCCTCGGGCTTGATGGTGAGAGCTGCACGCCCCTATTGTGACTTTGTGTCGCTTCGAAACAAAATCGGTTCACGCACCCGGCCCGATCGCCCCTCCTCCCAGTCTCGCAGCACACCCCCGGTGACGGACAGCCCCTGGGGTCCTGCACGCATCGCCCTCACCGCGTTCTTCGCCGTCGACGGCTTCCTCTTCGCCTCCTGGGTCGTCCGCATCCCGGACATCCGCAGTCAGGTCAGCGCCTCGCACAGCGCCCTCGGGCTCGCCCTGCTCTGCTTGTCCATCGGCGCCGTCCTCACCATGCCCGTGATCGGCCGGCTCTGCCTGCGGTACGGCTCCCGGCCGGTGACCGTCGGCTCGCTCGCCCTGCTCAGCCTCGCCGTGCTGCTGCCCGCGCACGCCCACTCGGTCACCGCGCTCGGCGGGGTGCTGCTGCTGTTCGGCGCGGGGTACGGCGGGGCCAACGTCGCGATGAACAGCGCCGCCGTCGACCTGGTCGCGCAGCTGCGGCGGCCCGTGATGCCCAGCTTCCACGCCGGGTACAGCTTCGGCGGACTGGTCGGCACCGGCGTCAGCGGACTGCTCGCCGGCCCACTGAGCACCGCATGGGCGCTCGCGCTCAGCGCGGCGCTGGGCATGGCCGTCACCGTCGGCGCGGGCGTCGTCCTGCTGCGCAGCCCGGCGGCGGCAGCGGTCGCACCGGGCCATACGGACCGTACGAGCGACACGGGCCGCACGGGCCGCACGGCGGAACCGTCCGGGACCGCGCGGCCGAACGCGGGCTCGACCCGCCCCCGTACCCGCCTGCTCGTCCTGCTGCTCGGCCTCACCGCGCTCTGCACCGCGTACGGCGAGGGCGCGATCGCCGACTGGGCCACGCTCCACCTCACCGACGACGTCCGGGCGAGTTCCGTGGTGGCCGCCACCGGCTACGGCGCGTACGCGTTCGCGATGGCCGGCGGGCGGGTCGGCGGCACCTGGCTGTCCATCAGGCTCGGCCAGACCCGGCTGATGCTGTTCGGCGGGCTGACGGCGGCGGTCGGCATGCTGGTCGCCGCCCTGGCGCCGGTGGTGCCGGTGGCGATCTGCGGGTTCGTGCTGGTCGGCCTCGGCCTGGCCAACCTCTTCCCGCTCGCCATCGCCCGGGCCGGTGCGGCGGGCGGGCCGCAGGGCGTCGCGTTCGCCTCCTCGCTCGGCTACGGGGGGATGCTGATCGGCCCGGTGGTGATCGGCTTCCTCGCCGACGCGGCCGGACTGCCGCTGGCCCTCACCACGGTCACCCTCGCGGCCACGGTGGCGGCGCTCCTGCCGCTGTCGGTCGGACGGCGGGTGACGGACGACCGGTGACGGTCGACAGGCAACGGATGACAGAGAACAGCGAACAGATAACAGCTGACAGACACTGAAATCTGTTATCTGTCACCTGTCATCCGCCGTGTGACAGGATGCGAGGCCATGACGACCAGCGAACGCTTCCAGGTACTGCGGGCGGCCGAGCGCCCGGCGACGGCGTGGCTCAACGGGGGCGGGGTGACCAGGGAGGTCGCCGGGTTCCCGGCCGGCGCCGGACTGGACGCCTTCGACTGGCGGGTCAGCCTCGCGGACGTCGCCTCGGCGGGGCCGTTCTCCCCGTTCCCCGGGATCGACCGGGTGATCACCCTGGTCGAGGGCGCCGGCATGGCGCTCACCGTCGACGGTACCGAGCAGCTGGTCGACGCGCCGTTCCGGCCGTTCGCCTTCTCCGGCGACGCCACCACCGACTGTCGGCTGCTGGCCGGCCCGGTGGTGGACTTCAACGTGATGACGCGCCGCGGGCGGGTCGAGGCCGCGGTCGACCTGGCCACCGCGGCCACCACGGTCGACGTCCCGGACGGGAGCACCGCCCTCCTGGTCTGCCTCGCCGGCACCGCCACCGTCCACGGCGCCTCCGTCGACGGCGGCACCATCGACGGCGTCGAACTCGCCCGCTACGACGCCGCGTTGCTCGACACCCCGGGCACGTACGAGCTGCGCCCGGACGGCACCACCGCCGTCATCGCCTTCCGCACCGCGCCCTGAGAGCCGGCCAAGGGCCGCACCACCGAACAGCGGCGCTCCCACCTCCCGGGACCGCCCCGGGGGCAGGAGCGCCGCCGCCGCTTCACCCGCAGAACACCGGCGTGGCGTGCCCCGGATCCAGCGCGTTGGTGACCAGGTGCAGCGCCGTCGGCGAGAACGCGATCCCGACGTGCTCCACCAGCGAGACCGGGCAGTGTTCCTGCACCACCTGGTTGTCGACGTCCGGGCCGCTCAGGAACTGGGTCCGCCACGGGGTGACGACTTCATCGAGGACCGTCGAGATCACCGTGTAGCGCACGCCCGGTACGGTGTCGGGCCGGGAGGCCATCACCGTGTTGAAGTCGGAGCCCACCGCCTGGTCCCGGCAGGCCTTGCAGACCGTGTAGACCAGGTCCGCGACGCCCGGGAAGTACGGCACCAGGTTGGTGATCCCGTCGAGCGTCGTGCCGTGGTTGGACGGCGCCAGCCCGACCAGCCTGCCGACCTTGGACCCGCCACCGAGGAACTTGAGGTAGTAGTTCGGCAGCATGCCGCCCTGCGAGTGCCCGACGATGTCGACCTTGGCCGCGCCGGTCGCGGTCCGCACCAGGTCCACGAACCGGCCGAGTTGGGCCGCCGACTCCGGCACCGGCCCGAGGCCGCCGATCGGCAGCAGCAGGCCGCTGCCGCTGGAGGTGACGCCGGGGATCATCCCGTAGTCGAGGGCGAAGACGCAGTACCCGAGGCTCTTCAGCAGCGGGGAGAGCGCCAGCCAGTTCTCGTAGCGGTTGGCGAAGGTGCCGTGCACCAGGACGACCGGGTCGGGGTGCGCGGCGGTCGGCCGGCAGGTCCAGTCGTTGGCGCCGGGCGGCGAGGCCACCGTGTCGCCGTCCGGCGGCAGTTCGGCGGACGCTGCGGACGAGCTGGACGAGGCGGACGCTGCGGCCGAGCCGGACGAGGTGGACGCTGCGGCCGAGGCGGCCGAGGCGCTCGCGACGGGCACGGCGGCGCTCGCCGGCGACACCGTCGCACCGGCCAGCACCGCCCCCGCCAGCAGCAGCGCACCCAGCGCGCCTGCGCCCCTGCGGCGCACCGGAGTTGCGGAGAAGCGGAGAAGTGGGGTTCTCAACTGTTGCCTCCACAGCGGAAGTTTGTTACCAACAGGTAACCCGAGGGCACCATCATGCGGTCGCCCCTCCGGCCCGGCCCTTGGGCGTCCCCCAGACCTGGACGGTGTTCTCTGTGACCGGTCACAACGCACCCCACCCCGCACCCCCGAACACCTCCGACCGGACGCCGGACTGGCGCGTCCCGGTGATCGGCGGGCTCCCGGCCGACCAGCGACTGCTCGGCGGCGTACGGGAGCTGGCCGAGACCGTGGTCGCCGCCCTGCTGGAGCGGGTGCCGGTCTACCGCCGGCTGCCCCGCGAACAGCTCACCGGCGAGCTGACCCGGGACACCGAGCGCCGCATCCGCGCCCTCGCCCACACCGTACGGACCGGACTCCCCGCCCCCGCCGAGGAGTTCACCGCCGTCCGGGAGGCCGCCGCCCGGCGGGCCGAGGAGGGCCTGCCGCTGGACGCCGTCCTGCTCGCCCACCACCTCGGACTGGAGGTCTGCTGGGAGTTCGCCACCCGGCACGCCCGGGACGACGACGCCGCCGACCTGCTCGCCCTCAACCGGCTGCTGCTCGACCAGCTCCGCCAGGCCGTCACCGCCGCCGGGGCGGGCTACCTGGACGGCCGCCGCCCGGCCACCGGCCGGCGGGACTCGGCCCGGCACTCCCTGCTCGGCGCGCTGCTCGCGGGCACCCCCGCCGACGCGGCCGCCGAGCGCGCCGGGCTCCGTCTGCCCACCGGGTACGCCGTGCTCTGCCTGTCCCTCGCCGACCACCCCGACGAGCACTCCCCCGGTGTCGATCCGGGCATCGCCGCCCTCCGCAAGCTCCGCCGGTTCGAGGCCGAACTCGACCACCGCACCCGGCAGTCGGCGCTCACCGCGCTCACCCCCACGGGCGGCCTGGTGCTCGTCCCGTTCGGACCGTCACCCGGTCCGGACGAGGACGGAGCCGGCGAGGCGCCGTGGCCGCTGCTCGCCGCCGCCCTCGCCGCGGCGGCCCGGGCGGCCGGCGTTCCCGTCCTGGCCGGGGCCGCGCCCGCCACCCCCGCCGAGGTGCCCGGCGCGGCCGCTCTCGCCTACGAAGTCCTCGACGTGGCAAGGGCGTTCGGCCGACCGCCGGGGCTGCACCGGCTGGACGACGTCCTGCTGGAGTACCAGCTCACCCGCCCCAGCCAGGCCCGCTCCCGGCTCGCCGCCCTGCTCGAACCGCTCGCCGACGCCGGGGAGTTGCTCATCACCCTGCACACCCACCTGGCCGGCGGCCTGAACCGCCGCCACACCGCGAGCGCCCTGCACCTGCACCCGAACACCGTCGACTACCGGCTGCGCCGGATCGCCGCACTGACCGGACTGGATCCGGCCCGCCCCGCCGACCTCCCGCGGATCGCCGCCGCCATCGCCGCCCGTACCGCCGAACAGGCCTCCCTCGCCGGGTAGTTCGGGACGACTGCCAGCACCGGGCCGGTGCCCGGCGACCGACTTCAGCCCTGCTCCCCCGGCAGCCGCAGGTCCCAGCCGACCAGGGCGCGCAGCTGCTCCGCGGTCACGCCGTCCGGCACCGGCTGCGGAGCGTCGTGGCGCAGCGGCGGCTGCCAGCCCTCCTCCTCGGTCCAGCGGCGCACCACCTTGGCCGGCGCCCCGGCGACCACGCTGTGGTCGGGAACGTCGCCGCGCACCACGGCGCCCGCCGCGACCACCACGTTGCGGCCGATCCGCGCCCCCGGCAGGATCACCGCGCCGGTGCCGATCCAGCTGCCCGTGCCGATCTCCACCGGTTCGTTGCGCGGCCACTGCTTGCCGATCGGCAGCTCGGTGTCCCGGTACTCGTGCGACTGGTCGCTGATGTACACGCCGGGGCCGGTCCACACGTCGTCGCCGATGACGATCGACTGGTGGCCGACGATGTGGCTGTCCCGGCCGATCACGCAGCCGCCGCCGATCCGCACGATCGGCTCCGGCCCGAGGTCGAGCCCGGGCAGGAAGCCCGCGCTGATGGTGACCCGCTCGCCGATGATCGAGAACGGCCCGATGGTGATCCACTGCTCGTTGAACACCGCCCCGAGCGGGAAGCTGAGCGTCGTGCCGTCCCCCAGCTCGCCGAACCGGTACGGGCCGGGGTTGCGGCTGGTGACCGCTCCGGTCCGCTGCACCCAGCGCCAGCCCCGGTGGACGAGGCGTCCGGCGGCGCGGCGGCCACCGGTCCGGACGGCTGAGACGAGCGAACGGGTTATCGGCATGCGCTCACGTTACCGGCCCGTAGCATCCGCCCGTCCGCCGGGAGGCAACCGGAGGAATGCCCGAAATCCGCGACCGGCGGACCGGCCGCGATGGAAGACTCCGTCCCATGGAGATCACCGAGCACATCGACGCGCTGCGCCGCGAGGGCACCAGGCTCGCCGAGGCCGCGGCCCGTACCGAGTTGTCCGCCCCCGTACCGACCTGTCCGGACTGGCAGCTGACGAAGCTGCTGCAGCACATCGGCTCCGTCCACCGCTGGGCCGCCGCGATCGTGTCCGGAGGCGCGCCGACGCCGCCGGACGAGGCGGACGCGCAGGCCGCCGTCGGGCCGCTGCCCTCGGACGCCGCGCTGCTCGACTGGTACCGCGAGGGCCACGCCGCCCTGGTGGACACCCTCACCGCGGCGCCCGCCGACCTCGAGTGCTGGACCTTCCTGTCCTCGCCCAGCCCGCTGGCGTTCTGGGCCCGGCGCCAGGCGCACGAGACCGCCGTCCACCGCCGCGACGCCGACGCGGCCGCCGGGGTGCCCGGTCCGATCGTGGACACCGCGCTCGCCCTCGACGGCATCGACGAACTGGTGAGCGGCTTCACGACCCTCGGCCGGTCCAAGCTGCGCAGCGACCGGCCGCGCACCCTCCTGGTCCGGGCCACCGACGGCCCCGGCTCCTGGCACCTGACGATCACCCGGGAAGCGCCGGTCGTCACCACCGGCGAGGGCCCCGAGCCGGCCGATCTGACCCTCGCCGGCCCGGCCCACGAGCTCTACCTGCTGCTGTGGAACCGGCTGTCCGCCCAGCAGGCCGGGGAGGTCAAGGCGATCGGCGACCAGAGCCTGCTCGCCCTCTGGAGCGAGACGGCGGCGGTCCTCTGACCGTGCCGGCCGCGACCCCTGCGCACGGGTCGTCACGCCCGGGGGCGGCGACGCCCCCGGGCGAACGGGCACCCGGGAAACCCGGCCCTCAGCGCACCCAGCGCGCGGGCCGCTTCTCCAGGAACGAGCGCATCCCCTCCTGCGCCTCCGCCGAGCCGAAGAGCCGCGCCGACAGCTCCACCAGCTCCTCCGCGTCCCGCTCGAAGGAGCGCACCACCTCGGCGTTGGCCAGCCGCTTCGACTCCGCCAGGCCCTGCGGGGAGCCCAGGCGCAGCGCGTCCAGCAGGCCCTTGAGCGCCACGTCGGTGGCCTCGGCGGAGTCGGTGGCGCTGGTGATCAGCCCGATCCGGGCGGCCTCGGCGGCGTCGAAGACCTCGCCGGTGAGGTAGTAGCGGGAGGCGGCGCGCGGGTCCAGCTTCGGGCGCAGCGGCAGCGAGATGACGGCGGGCGCGAGGCCGAGCCGCACCTCGGTGAAGGCGAAGGTCGAGGCCGGTCCGGCGACGGCGAGGTCCGCCGCGCCGACCAGGCCGAGGCCGCCGGCCCGGACGTGGCCGTGGATGACGGCGATCACCGGCTTGGCGCAGTCCACGATCGCCCGCTGGAGCTCGACCAGGCCGCGCGGGCCGACCGTCGGGTCCGCGCCGGTCGCCTCGGAGAGGTCCGCACCCGCGCAGAACACCTTGCCGGTGTGCCCGAGCACCACGGCGCGGACCTCCGGGTCGGCCGCGGCGGAGGCCAGTCCGGCGTGCAGCTCGGCCATCAGCCGGGTGGAGAGCGCGTTGCGGTTGTGCGGCGAGTCGAGGGTGAGCGTGGTGATGGCGTCGGCGGTGCTGACGTGGACGAGGGGCGCTGCGCTGGTCATCGGCGGGGCCTGCCTTCCGGCTGAGGGTGGGTCGGACTGCGGGCGTGGTCCGGGAGGTGCCCGGGACGACGCCCGGACGACTCTGGCACGCCCACCCGTCCCTCGGCCAGAGCGAGCCGGAGCCCCCGGGCCGTCGGGCTTGCCTGCCCGAGGGGGCATGGATCAGGATCCGTCCCATGACCACCTCTCACCTCACCCGCATCACGGAGCCGCCCGGAGTCGCGCCCGGCACCGGCTACACCCAGGTCGTCGCCGGAAGCGGCCGACTGGTCCAGGTGTCCGGGCAGGTCCCGTTCGACGAGAACCGGGACCTGGTCGGCCCGGGGGATCCGAAGGCGCAGGCGCGGCAGGTCTTCGAGAACCTCCGCCGCTGCCTGGCCGCCGCCGGGGCCGGGTTCGAGGACGTCGTGAAGTTCACCTACTTCATGACCGACATCGCCCACCTCGCCGTGGTCCGCGAGATCCGCGACGAGTACCTGGGCTCCGTTCCGCCGCCCGCTTCCTCCGCCGTGCAGGTCTCGGCGCTGTTCCGGCCCGACGTGCTGATGGAGATCGAGGCGATGGCGATCGTCCGCGAGTAGCGGGAGCGGCGGGAGCACCAGGGAATAGCGGAGCGACGGGGGCGGCGAGACGGCGGGAGCATCGGGGACAACTCCCAAGTGGTACAGACCTGTTGACGCATTGGTCCAGTCCTCCTACAGTTCCCATGCCTTGCCTCCCCACGACACAGGCATCGATCGCACACGGATCAACCGCACGGATCAACCAAGGTTCTACGTCACCCTGTTCAACCCCCACAGTCACAGGGAGAACCATGTCCGCTCGATCCCGGGCCGGGCGCCCGCGCGTGCGCAGCAGACTGCTGGCACTGCTCTCCGTCCTGCTCCTGCCCCTCGCCGCGCTCACCGCGCTGGCCGCCCCGGCGAACGCCGCCGGAAAGCTCACCGCCACCTTCACCACGGCCGACAACGGCTCCTGGTGGCAGGGCACCTACATCGTCCACAACGACAACGCGACCGCGGTGAGCGGCTGGACCCTGGAGTTCGACCTCCCGGCCGGCGTCACCATCGGCAACAGCTACAACGGCACCGCCACCGTGAACGGCCGGCACGTCACCGCCACCGCGGCGTTCTACAACTCCACCGTCAACGCCCACGGCACCACCGAGCCGTACAGCTTCTGGTTCGTCGGCAACGGCCCGGTCACCGCCCCGCTCAACTGCCGTGTCAACGGCGACAAGTGCGACGGCAGCGCGGACGTCCCGCCGTCCGCGCCGGGCACCCCGACGGTCACCGAGTCCACCGCGCACACGCTCGCCCTGAGCTGGCCGGCCGCCACCGGCGGGGACTTCCCGGTCGCCTCCTACGACGTGCTGAGCGGTAGCACGGTGCTCGCCTCCAGCCCGTCCACCGGCGTGCTGGTCACCGGCCTCACCCCGGCCACCTCGTACACCCTGACCGTCCGCGCCAAGGACAGCCGCGGCAACACCGGCCCGCTCAGCGCGGGTGTCACCGCGTCCACCTTCGACCCGTCCACCGACACCTCGCCGCCCACCGCACCGGCCAACCTCCGGGCCACCACGGTCGGTTCGACGGACGTGACGCTCGCCTGGAACGCCTCCACCGACAACGTCCGGGTCGCCGCGTACGACGTCTACCAGGGCGGCACCCTGGTGGCCACGGTCACCGGCAGCACGCTCGGCGCGACCGTCGGCAGCCTCTCCCCGTCCACCGCCTACACGTTCACCGTGAAGGCCCGGGACGCCGCCGACAACGCCTCGCCCGCCTCCGCCCCGCTCACCGTGACCACCTCGGACCTGGTCGGCGCCGGGAAGTACGCCCGGGTCGGCTACTTCGTCCAGTGGGGCATCTACGGCCGCCAGTACTTCGTCAAGAACCTGGACACCTCCGGCGCCGCCGCCAAGCTCGACGTCGTCAACTACGCCTTCGAGAACATCGATCCGGTCAACCTGACCTGCCAGGCCGGCGTCACCAAGGGCACCACCGCCAACCCGGAGGACCCGGACCAGGGCACCGGCGCCGGTGACGCCGACGCGGACTACGGCCGGGCGATGAGCGCCGACCAGTCGGTGGACGGCGTGGCCGACGACGGCTGGGGCAAACTCCGGGGCAACCTCAACCAGTTGAAGAAGCTGAAGGCCAAGTACCCGAACCTGAAGGTGGTCGTCTCGCTCGGCGGCTGGACCTACTCCAAGTACTTCTCCGACGCCGCCGCCACCGACGCGTCCCGCCAGAAGTTCGTCAAGTCCTGCGTCGACACCTGGATCAAGGGCAACCTGCCGGCCTACAACGGCGCCGGCGGCGACGGCGTGGCAGCGGGCATCTTCGACGGCATCGACCTCGACTGGGAGTGGCCCGGCTCCGCCGACGGCCACCCGGGCAACCACTGGAGCGCCAACGACAAGGGCAACCTGACCCTGCTGCTGGCCGAATTCCGCAAGCAGCTGGACGCGTTGGGCGGCTCGCACAAGCTGCTCACCGCCTTCACCCCGGCCGACCCGGCGAAGGTCGCGGCCGGCTGGGACCTCTCGAAGATCTTCGGCTCGCTGGACATCGCCAACGTCCAGGGCTACGACTTCCACGGCTCGGGCAGCGACAACTCCTGGGAGCCGAACCGCACCGGCCACGCCTCCAACCTCTACCAGGACCCGAACGACCCCTACGCCACACACTTCAGCGTGGACACGGCCGTCCAGACGTACCTGAACGCCGGGGTCAACCCGCGCAAGCTGACGATCGGCTTCCCGTTCTACGGGCGCGGCTGGCAGAGCGTCGCGGACGGCGGCGCGAACGGCGCCTGGCAGTCCGCGAACGGCGCCGCACCCGGCCAGTTCAGCGACGAGGCCGGCACCCGCGGGTACAACAACCTGATCACCAGCCTCTCCGGCCTCAAGGTCTACCACGACCCCAAGTCCGTTGCGACGTACGGCTACACGGGAGCCGGCGGGCAGTGGTGGACCTTCGACGACGCCTGGTCGATCTCACAGAAGACCGCCTACCTCAAGTCGAAGAACCTGCTCGGCGGCATGATCTGGGAGATGTCCGGCGACACCCCGTCCGGCACCCTGATGTCCGCACTGGACACCGGGCTCAAGTAGCGCTCCCCGCAAGGGAAGCGGGGCCGG
>NZ_JBHVEU010000072.1:0-25752 GCF_042802075.1 Kitasatospora sp. NPDC057518 | reverse complement strand
GCTGTACGCCCTGCGGCCGCTTCCGGCGGGCCGTGCCGGACCCAGGCGGACCAGGCCGGGCCCGTGACGGGGCACGGCCCCGCGCCGGGACGGGCCCGCACGCCCGTCGACCGGCGGTTCGAGGGGGCCGCCCGGCGACGGGGTGCGTCGGCGGGCGGCCCGGGGGTCAGTCGGCGATCCGGTACTCCTCGAGGAGCCGGCGCCCGACGATCATCTTCTGGATCTCCGCAGTACCTTCACCGATGAGCAGCATCGGGGCCTCGCGGTAGAGGCGCTCGATCTCGTACTCCTTCGAGAAGCCATAGCCGCCGTGGATGCGGAAGGCGTCCTCGACGACCTCCTTGCAGTACTCGGAGGCGAGGTACTTGGCCATGCCGGCCTCGAGGTCGTTGCGCTCGCCGCCGTCCTTCTTGCGGGCGGCCATGACCATCATCTGGTGGGCGGCCTCGACCTTGGTGGCCATCTCGGCGAGCTTGAACTGGATCGCCTGGTGCTCGGCGATCTTCTTGCCGAAGGTGGAGCGCTGCTGGGCGTAGGCGATGCCGAGCTCGAAGGCGCGGCGGGCGACGCCGCAGCCGCGGGCGGCGACGTTGACGCGGCCGACCTCGACGCCGTCCATCATCTGGTAGAAGCCGCGGCCCGGGACGCCGCCGAGGACGCGGTTCGCCGGGACGCGGACGTCCTGGAGGACCAGCTCGGTGGTGTCGACGCCCTTGTAGCCCATCTTCTCGATCTTGCCGGGCACGGTCAGGCCGGGAACCGAGGGGTTCGGGCCGAAACCGGCCTCCTTCTCGATCAGGAAGGTGGTCATGTTCTTGTACGGGCTGCTGCCGCCCTCGTCGGTCTTGCAGAGGACCGCGACCAGGGTGGAGGTGCCGCCGTTGGTGAGCCACATCTTCTGGCCGTTGAGGACGTAGAACTCGCCGTCCTTGACGCCCTTGGTGGAGATGGCCGAAACGTCGGAGCCGAGGCCCGGCTCGGACATCGAGAAGGCGCCGCGGATCTCGCCGGCCGCCATCCTCGGCAGGAAGTGGTCCTTCTGCTCCTGGGTGCCGTGGGCGTTGATCATGTGCGCCACGATGAAGTGGGTGTTCACGATGCCGGAGACCGACATCCAGCCGCGGGCGATCTCCTCGACCACCAGGGCGTAGGTGAGCAGCGACTCGCCGAGGCCGCCGTACTCCTCGGGGATGGTGAGGCCGAACAGGCCGAGCTGCTTCATCCCCTCGACGATGGCGGTCGGGTACTCGTCCTTGTGCTCCAGCTCGGTCGCGACCGGAATGATCTCCTTGTCGACGAAATCCCGCACGGTGGCGAGGATGTCCCGCTGGATCTCGGTGAGGCCGTCGGTCTGTGCGAGGCGTCCCATCGTGCGGCTCCGAAAGGTCTGAGGGTCTGCGGAAAAGTCGGGGAATCCCCGGGGGGGGGGATTGCGGGGGCCCTGCCGGCGTGGCTGCGGCAGCAGGGCCCCCGGGCCGGGTGGGGCGCGGCCGATGACGGCGGCCTGCCCGTCCGGGGTCTCTCGAGGGGCCCGCGGTGAAAAGCGGGCCCCTATAGAGGGGAGGGGCTCAGGAGAGCGGGGTCGGGCGGCCGGGCTGCTCGCCGCCGCGCTCCTCGGTGTACGTCGCGGTCGGCACCATCACCTTGCGGCGGAAGACGCAGACGACCGTGCCGTCCTGCTTGTACCCCTTGGTCTCGACGTACACGATGCCGCGGTCGTCCTTGGACTTGGACGGCCACTTGTCGAGCACGGTGGTCTCGCCGTAGATCGTGTCGCCGTGGAAGGTCGGCGCGACGTGGCGCAGCGACTCGATCTCCAGGTTGGCGATCGCCTTGCCGGAGACGTCCGGGACGGACATGCCGAGCAGCAGCGAGTAGACGTAGTTGCCCACCACGACGTTCCTGCCGAAGTCGGTCGTCTTCCCGGCGTAGTTGGTGTCCAGGTGGAGCGGGTGGTGGTTCATGGTGAGCAGGCAGAAGAGGTGGTCGTCGTACTCGGTGACCGTCTTGCCGGGCCAGTGCTTGTAGACCGCGCCGACCTCGAACTCCTCGTAGGTGCGTCCGAACTGCATGGCTGCTCAGGCCTCCGGGATCTCGAACTTGGTGGTGCGCTGCAGGCCCGCGGCCCGGCCCTTGCCGGCGACGACCAGCGCCATCTTGCGGCTGGCCTCGTCGATCATCTCGTCGCCGAGCATCGCGGAGCCCTTGGCGCCGCCCGCCTCGGAGGTGCAGTAGTCGTACGCGTCGAGGATCAGCTCGGCGTGGTCGTAGTCCTCCTGCGAGGGCGAGTAGATCTCGTTCGCGGCGGCGACCTGGTCCGGGTGGAGCACCCACTTGCCGTCGAAGCCGAGGGCGGCCGAGCGGCGGGCGACCTCGCGGTAGCCCTCCTGGTTGCGGATCTGGAGGTAGGGGCCGTCGATCGCCTGGAGGTCGTTGGCGCGGGCGGCCATCAGGATGCGCATCAGGATGTAGTGGTAGGCGTCGGCGCCGTAGCCGGGCGGCTGCTCGCCGACCACCAGCGACTTCATGTTGATGGAGGCCATGAAGTCGGCGGGGCCGAAGATGATGGTCTCCAGCCGGGGCGAGGCCTCGGCGATGGCGTCGACGTTGATCAGGCCCTTGGCGTTCTCGATCTGCGCCTCGATGCCGATCCGGCCGACCTCGAAGCCCATGGTCTTCTCGATCTGGGTGAGCAGCAGGTCGAGCGCCTTGACCTGCTCGGCGTCCTGCACCTTCGGCAGCATGATGCAGTCGAGGTTGGGGCCGGCGCCCTCGACCACGGTGATCACGTCGCGGTAGGTCCAGTGGGTGGTCCAGTCGTTGACGCGCACGACGCGGGTCTTGCCGCCCCAGTCGCCGTTGTTGAGGGCGTCGACGATGTTGTGGCGGGCGCTCTCCTTGACCAGCGGGGCGCAGGCGTCCTCCAGGTCGAGGAAGACCTGGTCGGCCGGCAGGCCCTGGGCCTTCTCCAGGAAGCGCGGGTTGCTGCCCGGTACGGCGAGGCAGGAGCGGCGCGGGCGCAGTCGGTTGACAGCAGTCATCAGAATCGAGGGTTCCTTCCCAGTGGTCAGCTGGTCAGCTGGTCAGTTCGTGGCCGCGGTCGGTGCGGACGTCCACGGCTGGAGCTTGTTGGCCAGCCGGATCTCGTCCACGATCCGGCCGATGATGGTGGTGATGCCGAAGTCCTTCGGGGTGAACACGGCGGCGACGCCGGCGGCCTTGAGGGCCTCGCCGTCCGCTGCCGGGATGATGCCACCCACGATCACCGGGACATCCTCCACCCCGGCGCGGCGCAGCCGCTTCAGGACGTCGGGCACCAGCTCGCTGTGCGCGCCGGAGAGGATGGACAGGCCCACGCAGTGGACGTCCTCCGCGACGGCGGCGGAGACGATCTGCTCCGGGGTCAGCCGGATGCCCTGGTAGACCACCTCGAACCCGGCGTCGCGGGCCCGGACGGCGATCTGCTCGGCGCCGTTGGAGTGCCCGTCCAGGCCGGGCTTGCCGACCAGCAGGCGCAGCTTGCCGGCGCCCAGCTCCGCGGCGGTCGCGGCGACCGCGGCGCGGACCTGCTCCAGCTCGCCGCCGGGCTCGGCGGCCACCGCGACGGGGGCGCCGCCGACGCCGGTGGGCGCCCGGTACTCGCCGAAGACCTCGCGCAGGGCGAAGGCCCACTCGCCGGTGGTGACGCCGGCCCGGGCGCAGGCGAGCGTGGCCGGCATCAGGTTGGCCTCGGTGGCGGCGACGGCCTTGAGCTCGGCCAGCGACGACTGGACGGCGGCCTCGTCGCGCTCGGCGCGCCAGGCCTCCAGGGCGGCGAGCACGGACTGCTCGGAGGCCGGGTCGACGACCATGATCGCGGTGTCGAGGTCGGCGGTGAGCGGGCTCGGCTCGGTGGTGTCGAAGCAGTTGACCCCGATGATCTTGTCCTCGCCGGACTCGATCCGGGCCCGGCGGGCGGCGTGCGAGGCGACCAGGTTGGACTTCAGGTAGCCGGACTCGACGGCCGGGATCACCCCGCCCATCTCCAGCACCTTGGCGATCTCCGCCTCGGCGCCGGCCAGCAGCTCCTCGGTCTTGGCCTCGATCACCTGGGAGCCGTTGAAGATGTCGCCGTACTCCAGCAGGTCCGACTCGTACGCCAGCACCTGCTGGATGCGCAGCGACCACTGCTGGTCCCAGGGCCGGGGCAGGCCGAGCGCCTCGTTCCAGGCGGGCAGCTGGACGGCCCGCGCGCGGGCGTCCTTGGAGAGGGTGACGGCCAGCATCTCCAGGACGATCCGCTGGACGTTGTTCTCCGGCTGGGCCTCGGTCAGGCCGAGCGAGTTGACCTGGACGCCGTAGCGGAAGCGGCGCTGCTTGGGGTCGGTGACGCCGTAGCGCTCCAGGGTGACCTTCTCCCACAGCCGGGCGAAGGCGCGCATCTTGCACATCTCCTCGACGAAGCGCACGCCGGCGTTCACGAAGAAGGAGATCCGGGCGACCACCTCGCCCATCCGCTCGGCCGGCACCTGGCCGGAGTCGCGCACGGCGTCGAGCACCGAGATGGCGGTGCACATCGCGTAGGCGATCTCCTGGACGGGTGTCGCCCCGGCCTCCTGCAGGTGGTAGCTGCAGATGTTGATCGGGTTCCACTTGGGGATGCTGCCGACCGTGTAGGCGATCATGTCGGTGATCAGCCGCACCGACGGGCCGGGCGGGAAGACGTGCGTCCCGCGCGACAGGTACTCCTTGACGATGTCGTTCTGGGTGGTGCCGGTGAGCGTGGCGATGTCCGCGCCCTGCTCCTCGGCGACCACCTGGTAGAGCGCCAGCAGCCACATCGCGGTGGCGTTGATCGTCATGGAGGTGTTGGTCCGTTCGAGCGGGATGCCGTCGAACAGGGTGCGCATGTCGCCGACGTGCCCGACCGGGACGCCGACCCGGCCGACCTCGCCGCGGGCGAGGACGTGGTCGGAGTCGTAGCCGGTCTGGGTCGGCAGGTCGAAGGCGACGGACAGGCCGGTCTGGCCCTTCGCCAGGTTCCGCCGGTAGAGCGCGTTGGAGTCGCTCGCGGTGGAGTGGCCGGCGTAGGTGCGCATCAGCCAGGGGCGGTCGCGCTTCCGGGGCTCGGTCATCAGATGTTCCTGAAACGGTTGATGGCGTCGAGGTGCTTGGCGCGGAACTCCGCGTCGTGCACGCCCAGGCCCTCCTCGGGGGCCAGGCAGAGCACGCCGACCTTGCCCTGGTGCCTGTTGTGGTGCACGTCCAGGGCGGCCTGGCCGGTCTCCTCCAGGGTGTAGACCTTGGAGAGGGTCGGGTGGATCTTCCCCTTGGCGATCAGGCGGTTGGCCTCGAAGGCCTCGCGGTAGTTGGCGAAGTGCGAGCCGACGATCCGCTTGAGCGACATCCACAGGTACCGGTTGTCGTACTGGTGCATGTAGCCGGAGGTGGAGGCGCAGGTGACGATGGTGCCGCCCTTGCGGGTGACGTACACCGAGGCGCCGAAGGTCTCCCGGCCCGGGTGCTCGAAGACGATGTCCACGTCCTCGCCGCCGGTGAACTCGCGGATCTTCGCGCCGAGGCGCTTCCACTCGCGCGGGTCCTGGTTGTTCTCGTCCTTCCAGAACCGGTAGCCCTCGGCGGAGCGGTCGATGATCGCCTCGGCGCCCATGGCGCGGCAGATCTCGGCCTTCTGGTCGCTGGAGACCACGCAGATCGGGGTGGCGCCGCCGGCCAGCGCGTACTGGGTGGCGTACGAGCCGAGGCCGCCGCTGGCGCCCCAGATCAGCACGTTGTCGCCCTGCTTCATGCCGGCGCCGTTGCGCGAGACCAGCTGGCGGTACGCGGTGGAGTTGACCAGGCCGGGGGAGGCGGCCTCCTCCCAGGTGAGGTGCCGGGGCTTGGGCAGCAGCTGGTTGGTCTTCACCAGGGCCAGCTGCGCCAGGCCGCCGAAGTTGGTCTCGAAGCCCCAGATGCGCTGCTCCGGGTCCATCATCGTGTCGTTGTGGCCGTCCGCGGACTCCAGCTCGACCGAGAGGCAGTGCGCGACGACCTCGTCGCCGGGCTTCCAGGCGTTGACCCCGGCGCCGGTGCGCAGCACCACGCCGGCCAGGTCGGAGCCGACCACGTGGTACGGCAGGTCGTGGCGCTTGGTCAGCGGCGACAGCCGGCCGTACCGCTCCAGGAAGCCGAAGGTGGAGACCGGCTCGAAGATCGAGCTCCAGACGGTGTTGTAGTTCACCGCGCTGGCCATGACGGCGACCAGGGCCTCGCCCGGGCCCAGCTCGGGCAGGGCGACCTCGTCGAGGTGAAGGGACTTGCGGGGGTCCTTGTCGCGGCTGGCGAGGCCCGCGAACATCTGCTCGTCGTCCTTGTGGAGCGTCACCGCCCGGTAGGACTCGGGGAGCTTGATCGCCGCGAAGTCCGCCGACGTGCTGTCGGTGCTGAGGATCGCGTCGAGGATTTCCTGCATGGCTGCCTCCGAAGGCGTACCTGTGCGAGGGTCACAGGGCGTCTGGGGGAGCCGGGAGCGGACACCGGCTTCGCTGAGGTGGGTGGTGGGCGGGTCAGACGGGGCACCCGGGGTGGACCGGGCCGTTCTGGCTCTCTGCTCCCGGGGTGTGGGAACGCCGGACGACGGCGCGCCGAGGTGGGGAGCCGCGGCGCCGCGACTGGTGAGTAACAAGGTAGTGGCACCCTGTGCCACTCGTAAAGACACCGGGTGCCAGGAATTCCAGCCGGTTCCTGGGCCGCGTGACGCGCGTTGCGCGGGCATGCGAAAGGCCCGCGCCGACATCCCGGCGCGGGCCCTCGATACCGCTCTGACCTGCGTGAATACTGGGTCTACGACTCCCGGGCGCCACTCAGCGCGGCCCGGATGCTGTCCACCACGACGTCCAGCGGAGCGTCCGTCCGGGCGACTGTGATGAGCACCTCACCTCCGGGACTGGCACTCAGTGCGCTCTCGACCCCGGCGTCCCCCGGGGTCCCGTTGGCACCCGGTGCCACCACCGATCCCCGCCTCCTGGCACCCGGGGCACTGGAGGCCCAGAAGGTCCGCCGGATCACCTCGAAGGAGTGGTCCAGCTGCGCCTCCACGTCGCCCCGGCCGCCGGCCCGCAGCCAGCGCCGCAGCACGTGGTTGTGCGCCGCGACCACCGCCGCCGCCGAGACCTCGGCCAGCATCGAGTCGTCCTCGCCGCCGCGCTGCCAGCCGGACGGGATGGACTCGCCGGTGTCGAAACGGCCCAGCAGGTAACGGGTGAACAGCCGCTCGTAGCGGGCCACCACGGCGATCTCCCGCTCGCGCAGCGCCGGGACCTGACGGATCAGCTGGTACCGCGCCACCGACACCCCCGGGGTGGAGGCGTACATCCGCAGCACCTCCTTGATGCCGCGGCAGACCACGTCCAGCGGGTGCTCCTCCGGCTCCGCGCTGGCCAGCAGGTCGGCCACCCGCACCAGGGTGTCGTCGTGGTCCGGGAAGATCGCCTCCTCCTTGGACCGGAAGTACCGGAAGAAGGTGCGCCGGGCCACCCCGGCGGCGGCCGCGATCTGGTCGACCGTGGTCTCCTCGTAGCCCTGCGAGGCGAACAGCTCCATCGCGGCCGTGGCCAGGTCCTGGCGCATCTGCTGGCGCTGCGCCGCCGCCCGGCGGCTGCCCGGCCCGCCCTCCGGCCCGGTGCCCCCGGTCGAGGGGCTGGCCCGGTCGGCGCCGCCGTGCGGCCCGGCGGGGTGCTGCGGGGAGGTTGACTGAACCCGATCCATGTCCGGAACGCTACACGGCCCGGACGGCGCGCCCGCGGCCCTTCCCCGCCGCACCGGCACCACCGGTCCGGTCACGGCCGGGCGGGGCCAGCGGGAGGTCGCCGTCCCGGGGCTCCAGGCGGGGCGGGGGGAGGCCGCGGAGCCCGGTGGCGGCGCGGCGTGCGGTCCGGCCGGGGGCGGCTCGTACGGCAGCTCGTACGGGCCGCCCCCGGCCTGCGGGGTGGTCACCGGCGCGCGTGGTCGCGGAAGCCGCGGCCGGTCTTGCGGCCCAGGCAGCCCGCCGCGACCAGGTGCTCCAGCAGCGGCGCGGCCGCCAGACCGGGCTCGCGGAACTCCTGGTGCAGCACCCGCTCGATCGTCAGCGAGACGTCCAGGCCGACCACGTCCAGCAGCTCGAACGGGCCCATCGGGTAGCCGCAGCCGAGCTTCATCGCGGTGTCGATGTCGTCCACCGTCGCGTAGTGCTCCTGGAGCATCCGCACCGCGTCGTTCAGGTAGGGGAAGAGCAGCGCGTTGACGATGAAGCCGGCCCGGTCGCCGCACTCCACCGGGTGCTTGCGGACCTTCGCGGTCAGCTCCAGCACCGTCGCGGTGACGTCCGGCGCGGTCAGCACCGTGGAGACCACCTCGACCAGCTTCATCGCCGGGGCCGGGTTGAAGAAGTGCATGCCGATCACGTCCTGCGGCCGCGAGGTGGCGGTCGCGCAGCTGATCACCGGCAGCGAGGAGGTGGTGGTGGCGAGCACCGCGCCCGGCCGGACGATCTTGTCCAGGGTGGCGAACAGCTCGCGCTTGACCGCCAGGTCCTCGGCGACCGCCTCGACCACCAGGTCCACCTCGGCCAGCTCGGTGTACTGGCCGACCGGGGTGACCAGCGCCAGCGCGGCGTCCCGCGCCTGCGCGGACAGCCGGCCCTTGGCCACCGAGCGCTCCAGCGACCTCGCCAGCTGCGCCTTGGCCGCCTCGGCCTTCTCCTGGCTGCGGGCGGCCAGCAGCACCGGGTGCCCGGCCTTGGCGAACACCTCGGCGATGCCGGTGGCCATCGTCCCGGAGCCGCAGACGCCGACGGTGCGCACCTCCCGGCCCGGCACCTTCGGCAGGGCCGGTCCGGTCGCCGCGTCCACGGCGCGGGACGAGCCCGGCGCCTCGTAGGTGTAGAAGCCGCGGCCGGTCTTGCGGCCCAGCAGCCCGGCCGCGACCAGCTGGCCGAGGATCGGGGCCGGTGCGTGCAGGCGGTCCCGGGACTGCTCGTACATCGCCTCCAGCACGGTGCGCGCGGTGTCGACGCCGATCAGGTCGAGCAGCGCCAGCGGGCCCATCGGCAGGCCGCAGCCGAGCCGCATCGCGGCGTCGATGTCCTCCCGCGAGGCGTACTTGGACTCGAACATCGCGGCGGCCTGGTTCAGGTAGGCGAACAGCAGGCCGTTCACCACGAAGCCGGCCCGGTCGCCGGCCGCCACCGGCTCCTTGCCGAGGTCGCGGGCGAAGGCGGCGGCGTCCTCGGCGGTCCGCGGGGAGGTCAGCACGGTGCGGACCACCTCGACCAGCTTCATGCCGTGCACCGGGTTGAAGAAGTGCAGGCCGAGCACCCGCTCCGGACGGGCGGTCGCGGCGGCGATCCGGGTCACCGACAGCGCGGTGGTGCCGGTGGCCAGCACGGTGCCCTCCGGGCAGATCCGGTCCAGCTCGGCGAAGACCTCCCGCTTCAGCTCCAGCTGCTCGGGGACCTCCTCGATCACCAGGTCCGCCCCGGCGGCGGCCGCGAGCTCGTGGCCGACCGAGATCCGGGCCAGCAGCCCGGTGCGCTCCTCGGCGGTGAGCCGCTCCCGGCCGACCGCGTGCGCGGTGGCCTCCTCGATCCGGGCCAGCGCCCGGGCGGCCGAGTCCTCGGTGGCCTCGATGCCGATCACCCGGCGGCCGCTCTTGGCGACGGCCACCGCGACGCCGGCACCCATCGTGCCGAGGCCGACGACGGCGACAGTGGGGAAGGGACGCTCCATCTGTCCTGTACTCCTAGTCATGAAGGGCCCGCGCGTGCTCCGGCGGGCACGCCGCCGCGCCCGTACGCCGGGGGCGGCCGCCGCCGGAGGAGGGTCCACGCGCGAGGGCTGGGGAGATGACGGGGTGTCGGCACACCAGGGCGGGGGCCGGTCCGCTCCGGCCCGATCGCGGGTGTGCCGTGGTGCTCAGGCGCTCGAAGGTGAAGGAGGCGGCCCTGATACGAGGAGGAACCCGGCCCGCCGCGGTCCGCGGCACCGGCCGGTGAAGGTGAAGGCGCACCGCGCGGGCGCCGGAGAAGCGGCGACCGCGGCCTGCCGCCGGTGCGGCTCCCGAAGCCCGGCGGTGGTGCGTGCCCGGCCACTGTAGCGAAGCTACTCGCGAGTAGGAAGAGGGCGGGACCGGAAAACCGTTCAGGGCCGCGGGCGGGCGTTCGCCGTCCCGGTGCCCGCCGACGTGCCCGCCCCGAACGGGTGAACAGGTGAACGGGGGTGCCCGCAGGACCACCCGATAGGGGAGTTACCCGACCCCGACCGGCGGGGCAGCATGACGGCATGACCACCGGAACCGCCGCCGTCGACCCCACCGCGCCCGGGCCCGCCGAGCCGCCCGTCACCGCCGAACGGCTCGCCGCCGCCGCGGTGGCGGCCGTCGCGCTGCCACCGCGCGAGGAGCGGGCCGCCCGGGCGGCGCAGGCCGTCGACCGGCTGCGCACCGAGGCCGTCGAGGCGGTGGCCGTCACCTGGGTGGACAACGCGGGCATCACCCGGGTCAAGGCCGTGCCGCTCGGCGGCCTGCTGCACGCCGCGCAGTGGGGCGTCGGCACCGCGCCCTGCTTCGACGTCTTCCTCGCCGACGACGCGATCACCACCAGCCCGATCATCGGCGGCCCCACCGGGGACCTCAGGCTCTACCCGGACCTCGACCGGATCGTCCCGCTGGCCGCCCAGCCCGGCTGGGCCTGGGCCCCGGGGGACAGGTACACCCAGGCCGGCGCCCCGCACCCCGGCTGCCAGCGGCTGTTCGCCCGCCGGGCCCGGGCCGTGGCGGCCGCGCGCGGCCTGAGCCTCAAGGCGGGCATCGAGGTCGAGTGGACGGTCGCCCTGGCCGGCGCCCCGGGGGAGGAGCCGCAGTACCCGACGCACGGCCCGGCGTACGGGATGCACCGGGTCACCGACCTCTCCGACTACCTGCGGGACGTCCTGCGCGCCCTCGGCCGGCAGGGCCTGAGCGTTCTCCAGATCCACCCCGAGTACTCCCCGGGCCAGTTCGAGGTCTCGGTCGCCCCCGAGGACCCGGTCGCCGCCGCCGACACCTCCGTCCTGGTCCGGCACACCGTCCGGGCGGTCTCCGCCCGGCACGGCCTGCGGGTCTCCTTCGCCCCGGTGGTGGAGGCCGGCGGCGTCGGCAACGGCGGGCACCTGCACGTCAGCCTCTGGCGCGACGGGCGCAACCTCGGCCACGGCGGCCCCGGCCCGCACGGCCTGACGGCCGAGGCCGAGGGCTTCCTCGCCGGGGTGCTCGACGCGCTGCCCGAACTGCTGGTGCTGGGCTGCTCCAGCCCGGCCGGGTACCTGCGGCTGGTGCCCTCGCACTGGGCGGGCGCCTACCAGTGCTGGGGCCTGGAGAACCGGGAGGCCGCGCTGCGCCTGGTGACGGGCTCCACCGGGGAGCGGTCCGCCGCCGCCAACGCCGAGGTCAAGTGCTTCGACGCGAGCGCCAACCCGTACCTGGCGGTCGGCGGGGTGATCGCGGTCGGCCTTGCCGGGCTGGAGCAACGCCGCGCGCTGCCACCGGAGTTCACCGGCGATCCGGCGGCCGCCGAGCCCGGCACGGTGCCCCGGCTGCCGGCCTCCCCGGCCGAGGCGATCGCCGCGTACGAGCGCTCGGCGGTGCTGCGCGAGGCCCTCGGCGAGCCGCTCTACCAGGCGGTGCTGGCGGTGCGCCGGGCGGAGCGGGAGCAGTACGCGGCCGTCACGCCCGAGGAGTTGGTCGCGGCCACCCGCTGGCGGTACTGAGCGGTGGCCCGGCCGGAGGGGCCCGCGCTGGTCGATCACCACTGCCACAGCGTGGTGGCGGCCGAGCTCGCCGCCGACGCCCTGGCCGGGCTGCTCACCGAGTCCGACCGCCCACCCGCGCCCGGCTGTTCGCCCTTCGACAGCGCGCTGGGCCTCGCGGTGCGGCGCTGGTGCCCGCCCGTGCTCGGCCTGCCGGCGCACGCCCCGGCCGCCGACTACCTGGCCCGGCGGCGGGAGTTGGGCGCGGCCGGGGCCACCGGGCGACTGCTGGCGGCGGCCGGGCTGGACACCTGCCTGGTGGACACCGGGCTGACCACCGCCGCGGGCCACGAGCTGCTGCCGCTGGCCGAACTCGCCGGGGCCACCGGGGCGTCGGTGCGCGAGGTGGTCTGGCTGGAGTCGGTCGCCGCGGCGGTGACGGCCGGCGCCGGGGACTGGCCGGGGGCCGTCGCGCAGGCGCTCGGGTCGGCCGCCGCCGGGGCCGTCGCGGTCAAGTCGGTGCTCGCCTACCGGCACGGGCTGGCGGCCCCCGCCGAACGCCCCGCCACCGCGGCCGTGGTGGCCGCGGCCGGCGCCCACCTGCGCGCCGGGCGGGGCCGGCTGACGGATCCGGTGCTGCTGCACCACCTGCTCTGGACGGCCGTGGACGTCTGCGCCGAGCTCGGCCTGCCGCTCCAACTCCACACCGGCTTCGGCGATCCGGACCTCACCCTGCACCGGGCCGACCCGTCGCTGCTGACGGACTTCGTGCGGGCCGCCGAGCCCAGTGGCGTCCCGCTGGTGCTGCTGCACGGCTACCCGTACCACCGGCAGGCCGCCTGGCTGGCCCAGGCCTTCCCGACGGTGTACACCGACCTCGGGCTGACGGCCTCCTACGCCGGGCCGCGGGTGGCCGCGGTGCTGGGCGAGATGCTGGAGCTGGCCCCGTTCGGAAAATTGCTGTTCTCCACCGACGCCTACGGGCTGCCCGAACTCTTTCTGGTGGGGACCTGTCAGTTCCGGTACGGACTGGGCGCGGTGCTGGCGGACTGGCAGGCCGACGGCGCCTGTTCCGCGGCCGACGCCGAGCGGGTGGCGGGCCTGGTCGCGGGCGGCAACGCGCGTCGGTTGTACGCGTTGTAGCGGCGCGATCCGCGCTGGTGGCCGAGGTTCCGAGGGGTGCGGCCGCACGTCGGCGAACCATCACTTTTTAACACTCTTGACCTCTGTTTCCCTGTTGACCCCCGAACGGTCGCATCCCGGTTTCTGGTTCAGATGTGACGATTAGATGACTACCTCTTGCGCTTATAAGCAAATATTCATTAGCGTCCCGGTCATTCCCAAGCGCACCTGCCACCGCAGCTGCCGCCTTGACGACTCGGGAGGCCAACCCTCATGCGTGTTCCTCGGATCAGCGGTACCCGGTACGCGGCAGTGGGCGTCGTGCTCGCCACTGCCGGCGCCCTCGCGCTGCCGGCCGGCACCGCCGTCGCGGCCCCCGCGGCCGACCCGACGACCGGTCCGGTGATGAGCTACGTCGTCAACACCAAGGCCAACCACGGTCAGGTGCAGAAGGTCGAGAAGGCCATCACCGGCCTCGGCGGCACGGTGGTCCAGTCGTACGAGCAGGTCGGCGTCGTGGTCGCCCGCTCGAACGACACCAAGTTCGCCGAGAAGCTGCGCCTGGCCAAGGGCGTCGACTCGGTCGGTGCCAGCCGCACCAAGGGCATCCAGGCCTCCGACCAGGGCAAGGCCGACGTCGCCGCCGAGCCGGCCGCCGCGGCCGCCCCGGGCCAGGAGCCCTACGACGCCTACCAGTGGGACATGCGTCAGATCGGTGCCGACAAGGCCCACAAGATCTCGCTCGGCAGCCGCAACGTCACCGTCGGCGTCCTGGACTCCGGCATCGACGCCACCCACGAGGACCTGGCCGCCAACGTGGACGCCTCGCAGTCGGTCTCCTGCATCGACGGCAAGACGAACACCGACTGGAAGGCCTGGCAGCCGACCACCAGCGACCACGGCACCCACGTGGCCGGCACCATCGGCGCCGCCAAGAACGGCAAGGGCATCGTCGGTGTCGCGCCGAACGTCAAGCTGGCCGCCGTCAAGGTCGTCGACGACGGCGGGTTCATCTACCCGGAGAACGCGGTCTGCGGCTTCGTCTGGGCCGGCGAGCACGGCTTCAAGGTGACCAACAACAGCTACTTCGTCGACCCGTGGATGTTCAACTGCAAGACGGACAAGGACCAGGCCGCCATCTCGGACGCCGTCCGCAAGGCCGTCGCCTTCTCGCAGCGCAAGGGCGTCCTCAACGTCGCCGCCGCCGGTAACGAGAACCTCGACCTGGCGCACAAGACCGTCGACATGGCCAGCCCGGACGACACCACCCCCGCCTCCCGCCCGGTCACCAACGACTGCCTGTCGCTGCCGACCGAGCTGCCCGGCGTCGTCGCCGTCTCCGCGGTGGGCTCCGAGGGTGTCAAGGCGTACTACTCCAGCTACGGCAAGGGCGTCGTCTCCGTCACCGCGCCCGGTGGCGACCGCCGCTTCCAGCTCCCGGACACCCCCGACAAGGACGGCCGCATCCTGTCCACCATCCCCGGTGGCAAGTACGGCTACATGCAGGGCACCTCGATGGCCACCCCGCACGTCGCCGGCGTGGTCGCGCTGCTCGCCAGCACCTTCCCGTGGGCCAGCCCGGACGAGCTGACCGAGATGCTGACCAGCCACGCCGAGTCCGTCCCGTGCCCGAAGGGCGAGTTCAACCCGGGCGGCGCCGGTGCCTGGAAGGCCACCTGCGAGGGCACCACGAACGACAACGGCTTCTACGGCGCGGGCCTGGTCAACGCCGAGAAGGCGGTCCAGTGGTGGCGCTGACGCGCTGACCGCGGACAGCACTGAACAGTAGAACCGGGGAGCGGGCCCACAGGGTCCGCTCCCCGGTCGCGTTCCCACCCGTCGGCGTTCCGGCCGCGTCGGACCCGAACCCGGCTAGCCCTCGTCGGCGTACTGCTCCCAGGCCGTCTCCACCGACGGCTTGCCGTGCAGGTCCGGTACGTCCCGCAGCCAGGCCGGCCGCCCGGCCCTGGTCCGGGCCGCCCGCCGCCGCTCCGCCTCGCGCAGCTGCTCGGGCGTGGCGAACCCCTCCGGCAGCCACTCCTCGGAGAGCACCACCCGGGCGGCGAGGTGGGCGACGTAGGCGTGCCGGACGGCGTCCACCGAGTCGAAGCCGGGCTCGCCGGCCAGCCACTCGTCCGGGACGAGCGCCGCCACCTCCTCCAGCAGCGGCACGGTGACCAGCGGCCCGAGCTCCTCGTCGGCCAGCCGGACGTCCGGGGCCGAGCCGCCGAGCGCGTGGGCGCTGAGGTCGTACCGCTTGCCGACCGAGGCCTCGGCCCCCGCCCAGCGGTGGTGGAAGATCAGCGCGGCGCCGTTGTCGATCAGCCAGAGCCGCCCGTGCCAGACCACCAGGTTGGGGTTGTGCACGGTGCGGTCGACGTTGCCGGTCAGGGCGTCCAGCCAGACCACCCGGCCGGCCTCGGCCGAGTCCACCGTGATCATCCCCGGCCGGAAGTCCCGCGCGCCGGGCAGCAGGTCCATCCCGAGGTTGACCCCGGCGCTGGCCTTGAGCATGTCCTGGATCTCGGCGTCCGGTTCGTCCGCGGCGACGGCCGGGTCGAAGTCCACCAGCCGCAGCTCCGGCACCCGCAGGCCCAGCCGCCGGGCCAGCTCACCGACGATGACCTCGGCGATCAGCGCCTTGCGGCCCTGCGCGGCCCCGGTGAACTTGACCACGTACGTGCCTAGGTCGTCGGTCTCCACCACGCCCGGAACGGAGCCGCCGGCCCGCAGCGGGTCGACGTAGCGCACAGCAGTCACCAGATCGAGCACACCGGCCACCCTATCCCGCCGCGTCGCGGGCGGGACCCTGTGATTGGCTTGCCGGACAGAGCGGTTCCCACCACATGAGGAGAGCAAGGTCATGGGACAGGTGCAGGCCACCACCGAGCGGGTCTACGACGCCGCGCCCGAGCGGGTGTACGAGGCGCTGGCCGACTACCAGGTGACCCGCCCGAAGCTGCTGCCCGCGCAGTACAGCGAGTACGAGGTGCGGGTCGGCGGCACCGGTGCCGGCACCCAGGTGCACTGGAAGCTCCAGGCCACCGAGAAGCGGGTGCGCGACTGCCTCTTCACCGTCTCCGCGCCCGAGCCCGACCAGCTGGTCGAGAAGGACGCCAACTCCAGCATGGTGATCACCTGGACCGTCTCGGCCGTCGGCGAGGGCCGCGCCAAGGTCACCGTGACCGCCACCTGGCAGGGCGCCACCGGCATCGGCGGCTTCTTCGAGCGCACCTTCGCCCCGAAGGGCCTGAACCGGATCCACGACCAGGTGCTGGCCAACCTGGCCGCCGAGGTCCGCTGAGGCCCACCGAGGTCCACGCGGGGCCGCCACGGTCCGCCGGCCCCGCGGATTCGCCAACCGCGCGATTCGCGCGCGTAGATCCATCGAACCGCTCGAATCGCCCGGGGATTCGAGCGGTTCGGTCTCCCGTACGAGCCGAAAGCCGTACGGGTGGCCGAACCGCCACCTGCGGGTGACGGGGGCCGCCCGGCACCGGTGGGCCACCCTAGGCTCGCCGCCGTGCATATGACGATCCTTCACATTTCCCAACCGGTGGACGGCGGGGTCGCCCGCGTCGTCGCCGATCTGGTCCGGGGCCAGCGGGAGGCCGGCCACCGGGTGCTGGTCGCCTGCCCGCGCGGCGGGCGGCTGGCCGCGGAGGCCGCCGCGGTGGGCGCGCTGGTCCAGGACTGGCCCGCCCGGCGCCCGCCCGGCCCGGGCACCCCCGCCGAGGCCTGGCGGCTGCGCCGGATCGTCCGGGCGGCCGCGCCCGACGTGGTCCACCTGCACAGCGCCAAGGCCGGGTTGGCCGGGCGGCTCGCGGTGCACGGCACGGTGCCGACCGTCTTCCAGCCGCACGCCTGGTCCTTCGCCGCCGTCGACGGCGCGCTGGCCGCCGCCACGCTGCGCTGGGAGCGCTTCGCCACCCGCTGGTCGCACCGGCTGCTGTGCGTCAGCGTCCAGGAGCGGGCCGACGGCGTGGCGGCCGGGCTGCACGCCGACTGGGCGGTGGTGCCCAACGGCGTGGACGTGCGCCACTACGCGCCCGCCGACCGCCGCGCCGCCAGGATCGCGCTCGGTCTGGACCTGGAGGCCCCGCTCGCGGTGTGCGTCGGGCGGCTGTGCCGGCAGAAGGGCCAGGACGTGCTGCTGTCCGCCTGGCCGGAGGTGCTGCGCCGGGTGCCGAGGGCCCGGCTGGCCCTGGTCGGCGGCGGGCCGGAGGAGCAGCGGGTCGCGGAGCTGGTCCGGCAGACCGCCGAGCCCGCCCGGATCCGGCTGGTCGGGGACGTGCCGGACCCGCGCCCGTGGCTGGCGGCGGCCGACCTGGTGGTGCTGCCCTCACGCTGGGAGGGGATGGCGCTGGCCCCGCTGGAGGCGATGGCGGCCGCCCGTCCGGTGCTGCTGACCGACGTGCCCGGCGCCCGGGAGTGCCTGCCGCCGTCCGAGCTGGCGCACGCGGTGGTCCCGCCCGAGGACGCGCGGGCCCTCGCCACCCGAATGGGGGACGCGCTGTCAGATCCGATCGAATGCGAGCGGCGCGGCGCCCGGTTGCGCGAGCACGTGGTGGGTCGGCACGACGTGCGCACCGTGGTCGAACAGGTTGACGTCCTCTACCGCCACCTGCTGGGCGCGGGACCGGCGGCGGGGCGGCGCCGGGCCCGTGTCCCAGAGCGGATCTGATCGTTTCACATGCCGTGAATGCCCGCCGTTTCCGGCGTTGTCGTATTCGCACCCTCGGCCGGATAGGGAGGCGAGGCGTCAAATCCGAAATACCTATTAATGGGCGGCTGGAATGAATCGGCAAGTCAACTTCCGGCCTGTACCGCCCGGTTCTGTATTGTCGGATTTTGCCTGCTTCGTTCGGATTTCATGTCGGGAATTCACGGCTGGGCCCCTCGCGACCGACTTCTTCGTGACCAGTTCCTTTGCGATCGGCCCCGCCGCCGGACATCCGGAAGCCGCGAGCGGCAGCAGGTGCTGTCAGGACCGCGCCCACCGGGCCGGGACGGCCGCCCCGCGCCAACCGGTGCCGGGGCACCGTCACCCCGGGCACACAGCAGGGGAGATCGTGCGCTGATGACCATTGACCACGAGAGTGTGCCGCGATCGAGCGGACCCCTGTCCGGCCCCCGCCGGCCCGGCACCGGGCTGCTCGACCGGCCGGCGGGGGCGGCGCACCTCCGGACGGTCCCGCCGCAGCACCGGTCCCGTGGGACGGTCCGCTCCCGGCTGGCCCTGTCACTCGCCCTGGTCCAGGCCGACGTCATCGCGCTGTGCTCCGCCGGCGGCATCGCCAACCGCGCCTTCGACCCGGCCGCCCCGCTCGACCCGCTGCTCGGCGTCCCCGCCGTCCTGCCCCTGCTGCTCCTGCTCAACCTGGCCGGCGGCCTCTACCGCCCCCGGCTCACCCTGTCCGTCCTGGACGAACTGCCCGCGCTGTCCGCCCGGGCCGTGGTCGCCACCGCCTTCGCCGTCACCCTGTCCGGCGGCCTCGGCGGCCACTGGCCCGACTGCGGCCCGGCCAGCCCGGCCCGGCTCACCGTCCTGCTCGGCGCCCAGCTGCTGATCGTGGCCGTCGGCCGCGCCGTCCTCTACCACCTGGTCCGGCGGATCCGCCGCAGCCGCCCCAGCCCCGTCCTGGTGCTCGGCGCCGGCCGGCTCGGCCGCCGGGTCGCCGCCGCCCTCCGCGCGCACGGCGAGTACGGGATGCGCCCGGTCGGCTTCCTCGACGCGGACCCGCCGCTGCCCGGCGACACCGACCTGCCCGTGCTCGGCGGCCGCGAGGCACTGGAGCGCGAGGTGCGCCGGCACGGCGTCCAGCACGTGATCGCCACCGCCGGCGCCGCCGACGAGGCCGAGACCGCCGCCACCCTGCGCGACGCCGCCCGGCTCGGCTGCCAGGTCTGGCTGGTGCCCGCGCTGCGCGAGTACGGCTCGCTGCCCGCCGCCCCGATCACCGGCGGCGACCACCTGTGGGGCTTCCCCTGCCTGCGGCTCGGCAGCCCGGCGATGCGCCGCCCCGGCTGGGCCGCCAAGCGCGCCCTGGACGTCACCGCCGCCGCGGTCGGCCTGCTGCTGCTCGCCCCCGTCCTGGTGCTCTGCGCCCTCGCCGTCCGCTTCGACACCGGCCCCGGCGTGCTCTTCCGCCAGCAGCGCACCGGTCTGGACGGCCGGGTCTTCACCGTCCTCAAGTTCCGCACCCTGCGCCCGAGCAACGAGCACGAGTCCGCCACCCGCTGGAACATCTCCCAGGACCACCGGATGGGCGCCGTCGGCCGGCTGCTGCGCAAGAGCTCGCTGGACGAGCTGCCCCAGCTGTGGAACGTCCTGCGCGGCGACATGAGCCTGGTCGGCCCGCGCCCCGAACGGCCGTACTTCGTCATGCGGTTCGGCCAGGCCTACCCCGAGTACGCGGACCGCCACCGCGTCCCGGTCGGCCTCACCGGCCTGGCCCAGGTCAACGGCCTGCGCGGGGACACCTCCATCGAGGACCGGGCCCGCTTCGACAACCGCTACATCGAGAGCTGGAGCCTCTGGCAGGACGTCAAGATCCTGTGCCGCACCGCGGCCCTGATGCTCCACCCGGACGGGAGCTGACCCCTTCGTGGCCCTGACCCTCCCCGCCTTCCCCCGCCCGGCCTTACGGGCGGCCCTACCCGCGCTCACCGAGCGCACCAGCCCGCTGGCCGCCGCCACCGTCCTGCTGGTCTGCGTGCCCACCGGGGAGAAGGACGTCGCCGCCGCCGTCCACGTCACCGCCGCCGACCTCGCCTCGCTGGCCCTGGTGGCCCTCACCGCGCTCAACCTGCTGCGCGGGCGGCTGCCAGCGGTCAGCCGCACCACCTGCGCGCTGTTCGGCGGGATCGTGGTCGCCGCCGCCGTCGCCACCCTCGGCTCGACCGACCCGGCCGCCAGCGTCACCGGCTTCGTCCGGCTCGCCCAGGTGTTCGTCCTGGTCCCCGCCGCCGTCCTCTGCGCCCTGCGCGACCGCACCGACCAGCGCCTGGTGCTCGGCTCCTTCGTGCTCGCCGCGCTGATCCAGGGCGTGGTCGGCGCGAAGCAGTACCTCACCCACACCGGCGCCTCCTACACCGGCCAGCCGATCCGGGCCGTCGGCACCTTCGGCGCGCTCGACATCATGGCGATGTCCAGCGTGGTCAGCTTCGGCCTGCTCGCCGCCCTCGCCCTGGCCCTCGGCGAGCGGGGATCCGGGGGAAACGCCCGGCTGCGCCGCGCGATGTTCGCCGCCGCCGCCTTCCTCGCCTTCCCGCTGGCCGTCTCCTTCAGCCGCGGCAGCTGGATCGCCACCGGCCTCGCCGCCACCGTCCTGCTGCTGCGCGTCGACGCCCGGCTGCTGGTGCGCGGAGCCGTCCTCGGCCTGGCCGCCGCGGTCGTCCTGGTCGGCGGCCTCGGCCTCGGCGGCTCCGGCGTCACCAAGCGGCTCAGCTCGATCGGCTCCGTCTCCGCCGCCCCCGACCAGTCCGTCTCCGACCGGTACGACCTGTGGTCCACCGCCGGACGGATCTGGCAGGACCACCCCGTGCACGGCGCCGGCCCCAAGGCCTTCCAGCAGCTGCGCGACAGCCACGCCCCGCTGCGGCTGTCCTCCGGCAGCGACGCCGCCGACGCCACCATCGGCTTCCAGCGCGAACCGCTGCTCTCCCCGCACAACATGTACTTCCTGGTGCTCAGCGAGCAGGGCCTGATCGGCATCACCGCCTACGCCGCGCTCTTCCTCGCCCTGCTGATCGGCTGCCTGCGCCACCGCCGCGGCCCCGGGCTCGCCGCCCTCGCCCTGCTCACCTGGGTCCTGGTCGACTTCCTGTACTCCGACATCGGTGGCACCACCACCGTGCTGACCTCCGTCGTCCTCGGGCTCGCCGCCCGCGCGGCCGCACAGCACCCCGGGCACCCCGCCGCCGGTCCGGCGACCACCGGAGCGGCCCGGTGACCACCGACCGGCCCGCCGCCGTCGCCTCCCCCCTCCCCGCCCCCCGCGGCGCCCCCGGCGGGGACCCGTCCGCCGGGCCCCACCCGGCCCCCCGGCGCGGCTTCCTCGCCAAGGCCTTCGGCATCACCGCCGTGCTCAGCGCCGCCGGCTCCGGCCTCGGCCTGCTGCGCGACCTCCTGCTGGCCCGCTACTTCGGCGCCAACCAGGGCACCGACGCCTTCCTGGTCGCCTGGACCGTCCCCGAGACCGCCGCGCCGCTGCTGATCGAGGACGCCATGTCCTTCCTCATGGTGCCCGCGTTCGCCCTCGCCCTGGTGCTGCGCGAGGAGGACCCGGACGCCCCCGACCCGGTCCGCCAACTGGTCCGCGCCACCCTGCCCTGGCTGCTGCTCGCGCTCAGCGGCCTCGCCCTGGCCGTCGCCCTGGGCGCCCCGGAACTGGTCGACCTGCTCGCCCCCGGCCTCACCGACCCCGGCCTGGCCGTCACCTGCACCCGGATCACCGCGGTCACCGTGCTGCCCTTCGGAGTGGCCGGCTACCTGGCCGCCGCGCTGCGCGCCCACCACCGCTTCACCGCCCCGGCCGGCATCTACGTCGCCTACAACCTCGGCATCCTCGCCGTCCTGCTCTGCCTCCACTCCTACCTCGGCGTGCGCTCCGCCGCCCTCGGCGTCGCGGGCGGCAGCCTGCTGATGGCCGGTCTGCTGGTCGGCCCGTTCCTGCGCCGGCTGCGCCAGGGCCCGCCCGGCACCGGCCGGGGCCGCCGCTCGCGCCGGGCCCTGGTGCTGATGCCGCTCGCCCTGCTGCCGGTGGCCGCCTTCACGCTCACCCGGCAGTCCCAGGTCTTCGTCGAGCGCTACCTCGGCTCGGCCCTGCCGCCCGGCACCATCTCGCACCTCAACTACGCCGCCAAGGTCTCCCAGCTCGCCATGACGGCGGGCCTGCTGATCTGCACCGTCACCTTCCCGCTGGTCGCCCGGGCGCTGGCCGCCGGGGACCTCACCGCCGCCCGCGACCGGGTGGAGAAGGACCTCGGCCAGGCGGCGGCCGTCGTCCTGTTCGGCACCGCCTTCCTGATGGCCTGCGCCCCCTCGGTGGTCTCGCTGCTGTTCGAGCGCGGCGCCTTCGGCCCGCACGACACCGCCGCCACCGCCGACGTCATCCGGGTGTACAGCTTCGGCCTGCCCGCCCAGGCGCTGATCGGCGTGATGGTCCGTCCGTACTTCTCGCTGCGCCCGGTGGTCCGCCGGGCCGACGACCCGGGCGCCGAGGACGGCCGCCGGCTGCTGGACTGGTACCCGGCCGCCGCGATGGTGCTCGGCCTCGGCGTCACCGTCGCCACCGGCCTGCTCGCCACGCCCCGCTTCGGCGCCCTGGGACTGGCCGCCGGAAACGCGGCCGGCATCACCGCCGCCGCCGCACTGCTGCTGCACGGCCTGGTGCTGCGCGGCATCCCGCTGCGGCTGCACCGGGTGCTCGGCGGCCACGGCCGGCTGGTGGCCGCCGCCGCCGGGGCCACCGTGCTCGGCACCGCCGCCGCCGGGCTGGCCGCCGACCCCCTGCTGTCGACCCTCCTCGGGGGCCTCACCGTGGCGCTGGCCTTCGCGGCCCTCGGCACCGGGCTCGGCGCCCGCGAGGTGCGCGGCCCGGTCCTCGCCCTCGCCCGGGCCCTGGGGCCCGTCCGGAACCCGCCAACCGCCGCCGAAGAAGGGAAGCGTCCCGATGGACAATGAACGGGGAACCGTCCGTTCGGCCCGGGCCGGCCTCCACAGCGCACCGCCGGACCGGGCACGACCGCCCAGGAGCCGCCACCCGCTCGGCGCACCGCCGGTCCCCGGCTCCGCCTCGCCGTGGATCCTGATGTACCACTCGGTGGCGGTCGAGCAGGAGGACCCCTACCGGCTCACCGTCAGCCCCGAGCGGTTCGCCGAACAGATCGGCTGGCTGTACCGGAGCGGCCGGCGCGGCGTCTCCGTCCGCGAGCTGATGCGGGCCCACGCCCTCGGCCGGGACGACAGGCTGGTCGGCCTGACCTTCGACGACGGCTACGCCGACATCGCCCGGTACGCGGTGCCGACCCTCCAGGCGTACGGCTTCACCGCCACCGCGTACGTGGTCGCCGACCTGCTCGGCCGGGACAACGGCTGGGACACCGAGGGCCCGCGCAAGCGGCTGCTCACCGTCCAGGAGGTCACCGGGCTCGCCGGCGCCGGCTGGGAGATCGGCTCGCACGGCCTCGGCCACCGGGCGCTGCCCGGCCTGCCGCCCGAGGCCCTCGCCGTCCAGGCCCGGGAGAGCCGGCGCCTGCTGGAGGAGGCCGTCGGCGGCCCGGTCACCGGGTTCTGCTACCCGTACGGCGCCGTCGACCTGCCCGCCGCCCTGGCCGTGCGCGACGCCGGGTACGACCACGCCTGCGCCATCGCGCACTCCCCGCTCACCGGCCGCTTCGCCCTGCCCCGCTGCTACGTCGGCGACCGCGACGGCGCCTGGCGGCTGCGCGCCAAGCAGGGCCGGCACCGGTTGCGGGACGCCGTCACCGGGCTGCGCCACGCCCGCCGGGAGCCCCGGCCATGAGGGTGCTGCACATCGTCACCGGCCTGGCCGCCGGCGGCGCCGAGCGCCAACTGCACCTGCTGCTGCGGCACCTGCCGGCGCACCAGCAGTGCGAGGTGCTCGCCCTGACCAACCCCGGCACGGTCGCCGAGGCGCTGCGCGCCGACGGCGTCACCGTCCACCACCTCGGCATGCGCGGCAACCGGGACCTCGGCGCGCTGCCCCGGCTGGTCCGGCTGGTCCGGGCCGGCCGCTACGACCTGGTGCACACCCACCTGTACCGGGCCCAGCTGTACGGCCGGACGGCCGCCCGGCTGGCCGGGGTGCGCGCGGTGGTCTCCACCGAGCACTCGCTGCACGCCGGGGTGATCGAGGGCCGTCCGGTCACCCGGGGCGTCAAGGGCCTCTACCTGGCGGCCGAACGGCTCGGCAGCACCACCGTCGCGGTCTCCCGCCAGGTCGCCCAGACACTGCGCTCCTGGGGCGTCCCACCGGCCCGGATCGAGCTGATCCCGAACGGCATCGACACCTCCCGCTACCGCCTCCCGCCCGCCGAACGGGCCGCCGTCCGCCGCCGGCTGCGGGCCGAGCTCGGGCTGCCGTACGGGGGCTGGGTGGTCGGCGGGGTGGGCCGGCTGGTGCCCGGCAAGCGCTTCGAGGTGCTGGTCGAGGCGCTCGCCGAGCTCGACCCGGCCACCCGGCTGGTGCTGGTCGGCGAGGGTCCGGAGCGCGCCGCGCTGGAGCGCCGGGCCGCCGAACTCGGCGTGCGGGACCGGCTGGTGCTCACCGGGGAGCGCGACGACGTCCCCGAACTGCTGGCCGCCCTGGACGTGCTGGCCGCCCCCTCCACCGCGGAGACCTTCGGCCTCGGCGTCCTGGAGGGCCTCGCGGCCGGGCTGCCGGTGCGCTACAGCGCCTGCCCGGCGCTCGACGAACTGCCGCCCAGGGCCGCCCCGCAGGCCCGCCGCGTCCCCTCCGAGCCCGCCGCCTACGCCGCCGCGCTGCGCGACCTGCGGCCGCTCAGCGGGCACACCGCCGACCCGCTGCCGCACCCCCCGGCCGTCGGCCACTACGACATCGTCCGGGTCGCCGCCGACCTGGGCGCCCTCTACGACCGGCTGGCCCGCGTCTGACCGCCCGCCACCGCCGGAACCGCCGTACCAGACCCAAGGAGCAACACCCATGACCACACCGCGCCGAAGCGCCCGCCGCCTGGTCCGCCGCTGGTGGCCGGTGGTGCTCGCGGTTCCGCTGGGCGCCGCGGTCGGCGCCGGGTACGCCGTCGCCGCGTCCCCGTCGTACGCCGCGAACGCCTACGTCCTCGTGGTCGCGCAGAACCCCGGGGAGGCCGCGATCGCGACCAACTTCGCCCAGGCGTACGGCCGGCTGGCCGGGCAGCCGCAGGTGCTCGGGGTGGCGGCCGCCGAGACCGGCCACACCCGGTCCGAGCTGGAATCCCTGGTGCACGGGACGACCTCCCCGGACGCCCCGATGATCGAGATCACCGGGACCGGGGAGCGCCCCCAGGACGCCGCCCGGACGGCCGACGCGGTGGCCCGCTCGCTGGTCGCCTTCGCCAACACCAGCAGCAAGGACACCAACGTCCGGCTGGTGACGCTCTCCCCGGCCGCCGCGCCGGACAGGCCGACCACGCCGTCCGGGAAGCTGGACGTCGCGGTCGGCGGCGCGACCGGGCTGCTGCTGGGCGCGCTGGTGATGATGACCCGCCGCCGGGGTGCCCCGGCGGCGCCGGAGGCCGTCGGGAGCCCCGCGACGCCGCAGGAGCCGCAGGTGCCGCGGGCCGCGCGGGTGCCGCAGGCCCCCGCCGCGTCCGCGCCGGTGGCCGTCCCGGCGACCCCGCGCCCGCGCCGCGAGGAGCCGGCCGGGGCCGGGACCGAGCCCAAGCCCGCCGCGGGTCCCAAGGCCGAGCCCAAGGCCGCGGTCGAGCCCAAGACCGAGCCCAAGGCCGGGACCAAGGCCGGGACCAAGAGCGTGAAGGCCCCGGTGAAGGCCCCGGAGAAGGCCGAGAAGAAGCCCGCCGGGAAGCCCGCCGCGAAGGCCGACACGCAGGCCGCCGCCGAGCCCCCGGCGGCGGAGCAGCCCCCGGCCGAGGCGCCGGCCCCGGCCACCACTGAGCAGGCCCCGGTCGGGGGCGGTCGATGAGCACCGAGACCCGCAGAGGCGGCCTGCCCGCCCAGGCGACGGCGCCGGCCTGGACCACCGAGCTGCGCTGCGAGGACGACGCCCTGGACGCCCTCGCCGAGGAGTGGGACGACCTGGCCGCCCGCTGCCGGACCGCCACCTTCTTCCAGGCCGCCGACTGGCAGCGCTCCTGGTGGCGCCACTACGGCCGTCCCGGCGGCCTGCTCGTGGTGCTGGTC